>LUZZ01000139.1 GCA_001603845.1 Syntrophobacterales bacterium Delta_01
AGGTTTAAAATGTTTATAATAGCACAGGCTTTCCTTGTCATGAAATAAGTAGGGGTTTATATTCGGATTTGAGTAGAATTCCCACGGCATTTACAAGATTTTGAAAATATTTGAGATTTACGATAATAACCCGGCCCGGGCCGCATTGCTTCCGGCCGTAGCGCGCAAGATTTTACACCGTCCGTTTCCATACCGCGGTTTCAAGGGAGTTTTTCCATTGGATTCAACGAGCCGGATTCTTCTTGACAGGGTGCAGCGTTCGTTTCCCATCGTTTCCGATCCGTTCCGTGCCCTTTCCGAGGGGCTGGGAATCGACGAGGAGCAGGTCCGGGAGCTGATCCGCTCGCTTAAGGAACAACGGGCGATTCGCCAGATCAGCGCCATTTTCAACACCGGAGCGCTCGGCTACCGGAGCAGCCTGGTGGCGATGTCCGTTCCCGAAGATAAGCTGGAGGCCGCCGCGGCCGCGGTGAACCGGTATCCCGGAGTGAGCCACAATTACCTGCGGCCCGGAAACTTCAACATGTGGTTCACCATCGCCGTTCCTCCCGGCGGGAAACTGGATGAAGTGGTGGCCCGGCTCTCCTCGGAGGCGGGCGGATGGCCGGCGCTGGTGCTCCCGGCGCTCAAGAAGTATAAGCTCGCCGTGGTCCTGGATGTGCTGGAGGAAGGCGACTGGGACGCTTCCGAGGAAAAAGTGGAGCTTCCGCCCACCGAATCCAGCGCCGGGTTCAGCGTCAATGCGAAAAACGTGGGCATCGTCAAGTGTATCCAGGAAGACCTTCCGCTCGTGGAAAAGCCGTTCGCCCAGTGGGCCTCGGCGCTCGGGATGAGCGAGGCGGAGCTTCTGGAGACCGTCTCCGGCTGGATCGGCACGGGGGTCATCCGGCGGTTCGCCGCGGTGCTCAACCACAGGCAGGTGGGGTTTCGGGCCAACGGGATGGTGGTCTGGAACTGCCCGGAAGACCGCATCGATACGGTGGGAGAAATCCTGGCCACGCATGCCGAAGTCAGCCACTGCTACTACCGGCCGGCCTATCCCGAGTGGCCCTACAACCTTTACGCGATGGTCCACGGGCGGAGCGCCGAAGAGTGCGAAACGATCGCCCGGAAGCTGGCCGCCTCCACCGGGTTCGACAATTTCCGGATCCTTTTCAGTACAAAGGAATTCAAGAAGATAAGGCTCAAACTCTTTTGGGATTGAGGCGGGGGACGGAGAACGGAAAACGGAGGACAGAAGTCGGAAAGCGGGGGGGCACGGTGTGCAACAGGCAGACGAAAGGCGGCCGAAAGAACTGATATGAGCGACAGGGAAGAATACGAACTGAAAAAAAAGGCCATTTTCGATTCCATGTCCAAGCGCGGGCGGGAGCGGATCTTGAGGATCGGCTACGAGAACTGGGAACCCTTCGAGGAGCCCAAGGACCCCAGGGACCGGATCTTCGGCGGGGCTTCGATCAAGGCCGGCGAACTGCTCCGGCGATATTACGAATCCGTCGGGGGCAGGGAGGAATCCGTGGCGATGAACAAGGAGCTGTTCGAACTGTGCCGCGGCCTGCTCCAGGACGATAGCCGGGCGAGGGTGATATACGATTTCTGCACCTGGTACCGGGAAAACGCGGAGCAGAGCTGATGCGCGGCCGGATAGTCCGGCTGCGTGCTTGATTTGGACCGGGAATTAAATTATTTTGTGCGAAAATACCGGGAGGTGATGGAGTTCACCCGAAACCGCCGGTAACGGCTGATGACTCCTGCAGGGCGCAAGTTTTTGCCGCCGGGCGGGAGTTTCGAGCGCGATGCTGTGGAAGCTCTTGCCGGGAAGCGCCCCGGGGGAGCTTTTTTGTTGTGCTCGGGTTCGATGAGTGCCGGAACCGGCGCCCGCCCGCGGCTTTATCGGAAAACAGGAATAGTTTGAGCGGATCGGCAGAGTTTTGATGGCTAAGATACTTTTCGTTGCGCTGGGCGGAAGCCTCGGGGCCCTTTCCCGCTACTGGGTGGCGGTGATGGCCGTGAGGCTGTTTGGAAGCGATTTCCCGTGGGGCACTCTCATCGTCAACCTGGCAGGGTGCTTTCTCATCGGGTTGGCGTTTGCTCTGGCGGATCGCGGCATGAGCTTCATGGTGCCTTCGGCCCGCCTGTTTTTCATGACCGGTTACCTGGGGGCCCTGACCACCTTTTCGACCTTCGCGCTGGAGAGCGTCAACGCGTTGCGCGCTTCCGCGCTGCTGGTCGCCCTGGTCAATGTCCTGGGTACGAATCTGGCCGGCGGGGCGCTGGTTTTCCTGGGCATGTGGGTAGGAAGCCTGAGATAGGGGGCGGACGGTGCTGCATTATAAAGTGATCGAGATATTTACGAGCGAAGAGGCGCGCTGGGGCGGCAGGCAGCTCTACAGCGCCGTGGTCCAGCGCGTGAGCGGGATGAAGATAGCGGCCCGGTGCTTCGTCACCAGGGGCATCGCGGGTTCTTACGAAAATGGAGAGATTGTAACCGGAAGGCTTGAAATTCTCTCCTATAACATGCCCGTGCGCATCACCATCATCGTTCCCGCCGTGGAATACGACGCCCTGCTCGCCCTGCTGCAGGAGATGGTAACCGACGGGATCATCGCGGTGCGCGATTCGGAAGTCGTATCTCACCGGACGGCCGGGCTCCTTCTCCCGAGGCACCTGCGCGTGCGCGACGTCATGACTCCCGGCCCCAAGTCCGTGGGCGCCGGGGCGCCTCTGGGCGAAGTGGCCCGCCTGCTGCTTTCCTCGCACTTTACGGGGCTTCCGGTGGTCGACGGCGACAACCGCCCCGTGGGGGTCATCGCGCAGGGAGACCTGATCTACAAGGGCGGCATGCCCATGCGGATCGGGTTGCTGGCCCGGTCGGACCGGGATAAGGTCGATGCGGTCCTTGACGCCTTGGGCGAAAAACAGGCGCGGGAGGTCATGACCCGGCCGGCCGTGACCATCGGGCAGGACAAGATGATCACGGAAGCGGTGGAGCTGATGCTCAAAAAGGGAGTCAAGCGCCTCCCCGTGGTGGACGGGGCCGGGAAACTGGTGGGAATCCTCTCGCGGGTGGACATCTTCCGAACGACCATCAAGGTCTGTCCCCAGTGGGACGCGTTCGAAAAGCAGCACATCTCCGTGGAGGGTCTGCGCCATGTTTCGGACATCATGCGCCGGGACGCCTTCACCGTGCTCCCGGACACTCCCGTCGAGGAGGTCATGCGCGTGATCGACTGCAACGACATCCAGCGGGTGTGCGTGGTGGATGAAAACGGGTTCTTCAAGGGGCTGATTTCGGACCGGGACCTCCTGGTGGCCTTTTTGGGCCGCCATCCCGGGATCTGGGACTACTTCGCCGCAAAGATCCCCTTTACGGAAAGGGGACGGCGCCAAAGGGACCTGCGGGACTACCTGCGCGCCAAGACGGCCTCGCAGGTCATGAATACCAGCATCGTCACCGTCCGGGAGGAAACCCCCATCCAGGAGGCTGTCCGGCTGATGCTGGAGCGAGGCATCAAGAGGCTTCCCGTGCTGGATTCCGAAGGCAGGTTCAAGGGCATGATAAGCCGGGATTCACTGCTGCGGACCATGTTCTCGCCGGCCGCGCGGTGAGCGCGGTCAAAATACGGATTTTGCAGGATTGCGCGTTTTTCGAATAACGTCGGAATGAGGCCCCTTCCGGCAGGCGGGAAGCGCGGAACCCGGTCCGGGACGGCGCCGCGCAATTACTGCTCTCCGTCCGCTTCCGGGTCGTGTTCGCACGGCCGCAGGAATTCCAGTTCCTCGGGCAGGGCCGGTCTCACCTTGATGACTTTCAGCCGGTAGTGAAGGTCTTTCCCGGCCAGCGGGTGGTTGTAGTCCACGGTTACGGACGCGTCGGTTTTTTCTATTACGAAGTAACCATACTCCGCTCCGGTCGTCCCGTTTTTCGCGCTTACCCAGGTGCCGGGCCGGAGGTTGCGCCCGGCGGGAAACGCATCGAAACTCAGCGTTTTGACCTGGTCCGGGTCATGTTCTCCGAAAGCCTCCGCCGCGGGGACCGCAAATTCGGTTTCGGCTCCCTCGGGCGTCCCCATGAGCCGGCTCTCCAGCCCCGGCAGTACCTGCGCGTAGCCCGCGACGAAATTCATGGAGACCGGGCCGTTTTCTCCCTTCAAAAAAGAGCCGTCTTCCAGGCGCAAGTCGTATTCAATGATTATAAAACAGTCCTTGGCGATATGCATCGTATCCTCGACCGCAATGCCGCGACCGTGCGGGATTGGCGGGTGCGTATGTGATGGACGGGGGAAGCGGCCCCGAGAGGGGCGTGCTTAGGGTTTGCGGTGCGGATCTCAAGCCGGCGGATAGCCCAGCTCTTTTGCCCGGGCCAGGTGCGTCTCGGCTTCCTGCTCCCTGCCCAGCGCCTGGAGCGACATGGCCAGGCTGTAGTGCGCCGGAGCGAAATCCGCGTTGCATTCGACCATCCTCCGGGATGCCTCGGCGGCCTTTTCCGCCTGGCCGGACTGGAGGAGGCTCCCCACCAGGATGCTGAAGGCGTGGGCGTTTCCCGGCTCCAATTCGAGCGCCCTGCCGGCGTGTTCGGCCGCTTTTTCGAGATCGCCGACCTGCATGTACGCCAAGCCCAGGTTGCTGTGAGCGGGGGCCATGCCCGGGTCGATTTCGGCGGCCTTCCGGTTTGCCTCGATGCACAGGGCATGCTCGCCTTTTCTCAAGTATAGGCCGCCCAGGTTTACATAGGCTTGAGCTAGGTTAGGGTCTGCATCCAGGGCCTGTTTGAATTCGGAGATGGCCTCGTCCACGAGGTTCTTAGTGCTGTAAGCCAGCCCCAGGTTATAATGAAGGGTTGGAGAGCCGGGTTCGAAGAAAAGTCTTTCCTTGAGGAATTTGATGTAGAGATTGAGTCGCGCTTCTTTCTTGTCGGTATTTGCCATTGTGCTTTCTTTCCCTTTGCTGTATATACGAAAATTCAAAAGCCGAAAGACATGACATCCAGGTTTCATTCCGGCCCAACTCACCAGCCGGAGCGGCTTTTACAGCGGTTGATCCTTTCTCCCGGTACAAACCTGGAATTCTAACCGATCGCCACGCTGTTGAAAAGCAGTATTAAGGCCCGGTGCGCTGGATCGCATAACATCATATCGGCGCGTTTTCTCCTGCAAGTGTTATACTGCTGAAAATTTTGACTTTCTGGTTGACAAAAATGCAGCCGTGGAGGTAATGAGGCCGAGGCGGCGGAATTTGCCGCGATTCGGGGATTTTCAGGATGAAACGGTTTTCGTCCTGTCTGAGGGAATAAGTACTTGCATCTCCAAAATAATCCAAAGGTACAGGAGTTAACGGGATGAGCGAGGAAGAAAAACAACGCATTATGGACTGGGTGAAGCAGCAGAAGAAGACGAAACACTACTTCAGCGATCTCTGCAAGGCTGTCCCCGAGATGAAAATGATGCAGGCCAAAAAGGTCGTTAACGAACTGGTCAACGAAGGTAAGCTCAAGTATTGGTCGAGCGGCAGCACCACCATGTACATGCTTCCCAGCGCGGGGGACGTGGACAAGGAAGAAAAGGGCATGAATTAGCCCCCCCCAGCCCCCAGCCTGCCTGTGAGTCAGACCAAACCGGGTAAGCCGTTACCCGAGCGAGAGATACCTTGGGGTAGTACAAACAAATTTGAATATCGTAAGGGAGGTGAGAAAAAAAAGGGGAAGATACGCGCGGCAAATTGGACATGTGAACGTTACAGAGGAACTGGTTAACGGAGGAAAAACGAATGGCACTGAAGCATGCAACCCCTATGATTGACGAACTCGAAAAGGGGCCATGGCCGAGCTTCATAAGCGACGTCAAGAGAATGGCGGCCAAGGGCAACAAAATGTGCGAAGACTGGCTCGGCCTCATGGAGATGTCCTACAGGGACAAGGAAGGCCACTGGAAGCACGGCGGTATCGTGGGCGTTCTCGGCTACGGCGGCGGAGTTATCGGCCGTTATTGCGACCGCCCTGACCTTTTTCCCAATGTTGCGCATTTCCACACGATGCGCGTCAATCAGCCGGCCAGCAAATTCTATACCACGAAAATTCTGCGCAGGCTGTGCGATCTCTGGGATCCCCGTGGCAGCGGCCTCACCAACATGCATGGCTCAACGGGCGACATCGTTTTGCTGGGCACCACCACCGATCAGCTCGAACCCATTTTCTACGAGCTGACCCATGAGATGAACATGGACCTCGGCGGCTCGGGTTCGAACCTGCGGACCCCCGAAGGCTGCCTGGGCATGTCCCGTTGCGAGTGGGCCTGCATCAATACCCAGGACATCATTTACGATCTTACCCAGGAATACCAGGATGCGCTGCATCGTCCCATGTTCCCCTACAAATTCAAGTTCAAGGCATCCGGCTGCCCGATGGACTGCGTGGCCGCCATTGCCCGCTCCGACTGTTCGATCATCGGGACCTGGCGCGACGAGATCCGCATCGATCAGGAAGCCGTCAAGGCCTATGTGGGCAACGAACTCGTCCCGCATGCCGGTGCCGGCGGCCGGGAAAAGCGTACGTTCGACATCCAGGCCGAAGTAATCGACCTTTGCCCGACCAAGTGTATGGAATACGACGGAAAGCTCAAGATTTACAACGAAGACTGCACGCGCTGCATGCACTGTATCCGCGTCATGCCCCGCGCTCTGCGGCCGGGACTCGATCGGGGCGCCACCATCCTGACAGGCGCGAAGGCCCCGATTCTTGAGGGCGCACAGCTCTCGAGCGTGATCATCCCGTTTATAAAGATGGAATCCCCCTACACCGAGTTCAAGGAATTCGTCGAGAAGGTGTGGGATTGGTGGATGGAGCATGGGAAGAACCGCGAGCGCCTGGGCGAACTCATTCAGCGCCTGAGCCTGCGCGAGTTCCTCAAGGCCGTCGAGATCCAGCCCGATCCTCGCATGGTCAACACTCCTCGATTCAACCCCTACATTTTCTACGATCCTGCGGACGTCCCCGGTGGCTGGGAGCATGATGGGGCTGCTTTCCGTAAACGGCACCAGGCTTAGGAGGTTACAGATATGGCTTTTGATCCGAACAATCTCATGCAAGACCGCATTACCGATATCGGCCCCCCGAAATATGACCAGTTCTTGCCGCCGATCATCAAGGAAAACTTCGGAAAGTGGCAGTATCATGAAATCCTTGAACCCGGTGTCCTGGTTCACGTGTCCGAAACCGGGGCCGAGGTCTACACCGTTCGCACCGGTACTCCGCGCCTCATCAGCACGGACTTCATCCGGGAAGCGTGTGACGTGGCGGACAAGTACTGTGACGGCTACCTGCGGTGGACCACCAGGAACAACATTGAATTCCTGGTAAGCGACAAGGCCAAACTGCAGCCCATGATCGCCGACCTGCGCAGCCGCGGCAACTGGTTCCCCATCGGCGGCACCGGGGCGAGCATCACCAACATCGTTCACACCCAGGGCTGGGCTCACTGCCATACGCCCGCCATCGACGCCTCCGGCGTCGTCAAGTCGGTGATGGACGATCTGTTCGAATACTTCGGTTCGCACAAGCTGCCGGCGCAGGTGCGCATTGCCCTGGCCTGCTGCCTCAACATGTGCGGCGCCGTCCACTGTTCGGACATCGCTATCCTCGGTGTGCACCGGAAACCGCCCTTCGTCGAGCATGATCGCGTCCAGAACGTTTGCGAAATTCCTCTGGTAATCGCCGCATGCCCGACCGCCGCCATCAAGCCCAAGAAGGTCGGCGAGATGAAGAGCGTCGAGATCAACGAGAGCCGGTGCATGTTCTGCGGTAACTGCTACACCATGTGTCCGGCTCTGCCTCTCGCCGACGGCGAAGGCGACGGAATCGCGCTGTGGGTGGGCGGCAAGGTGTCCAACGTCAAGTCCGCTCCGATGTTCTCGAAACTGGCGGTTCCCTACATTCCCAACGAGCCTCCCAGGTGGCCGACGACGGTCAAGACCATCCGGAAGATCGTCGAGGCGTACGCCGAGAGCGGGAAGCGTTATGAGCGTGTCGGGGAATGGATCAACAGGATCGGTTGGGAGCGTTTCTTCGAGAAGACCGGCCTGGAGTTCAAGAGCGAGCACATTGACGATTACCGTCTTGCCATGACTACGTGGAGAACCACCACGCAGTTTAAGTTCTAGCAGCCAAAAAGGTCGGCGCGGAAGCGCCGTTTCCGCGCCGGCCGCCAAGGTGCACGGCTTCGCGCCGTCACTTGCCTCCCTTCGCTGGCGGGGGAGGAAGTTAAATGGGTTTTATATGGATTTTGACAGATCGCGCCTGATAGTGGCAGCGCTTCGGGGCGGTTCAGGAAAGACGGTCGTATCGCTTGGGCTGGCCGCCGCCTGGAAGCAGCGCTTCGGGGCGCGGGTGATTCCCTTCAAGAAGGGGCCCGACTACATTGATGCCGGGTGGCTGGGGATTGCAGCCGGCCATTCGTGCTACAATCTCGACCCCTTCCTCATGGGACCCGAAGACATCATGCGCTCGTTTTTGCGCCGCTCCGGGCTTGGAGACGTCAGCCTGATAGAGGGAAACCGCGGGCTCTACGACGGGGTGGACGCGGCCGGCAGTTATTCCACGGCGGAGCTGGCCAAGCTGCTCCGGTGCCCGGTGGTCCTCGTGCTGGACGCCACCAAGGTGACGCGCACGGCTGCCGCTCTGGTGCTCGGGTGCCAGGTACTCGATCCCGACGTCCATATTGCCGGAGTGATCCTCAACCGGGTGGCCGGCAAGCGGCATGAAACCGTGCTCCGGGAGTCCATCGAGCAGCGGTGCTGCATCCCGGTTTTAGGGGCCGTTCCCAAGGGAGGGCGCGATTTCTTCCCCGAACGGCACCTGGGGTTGGTTCCCCCCCAGGAATCCGAAGACATTGCGGGAGCGGTGTCGTTTGCCGCCGATGTGATGACCGATTGCCTCGATCTGGAGGCTCTGTGGAAGATTGCGGGAAGCGCCGGGTCGATCGGCCGGCTTCCTCACGCGGCCGAAGCCGAAAAGGCGCGCACGGCCCCTGTCAGGATCGGAGTCGTGCGGGATGCCGCGTTTCAGTTTTATTACCCTGAAAACCTCGAAGCCCTGGAAGACCGGGGCGCGGTCCTGGTCGAGATCTCCAGTTTCGAAAATGTTCCGTTGCCCGATGTCGATGCGCTCTATATCGGGGGCGGGTTTCCGGAATCACACCTGGAGGTGCTTTCCGGAAATTGTGCCTTCCGTGAGTCCATCCGGTCGGCCATCGAGGGCGGCATGCCGGTTTATGCCGAATGCGGCGGGTTGATGTTTTTGTGCCGCGGTATCCATCACCGGGAACGGTTCTACCCCATGGCGGGCGTTTTTCCGTTCGGAATCGTTTTGGGGCCAAAACCTCAGGGCCACGGATACACGGTGATGGAGTGCGTGGGAGCCAACCCGTTTTTCGAGCGGGGTGCGGTGATGCGGGGCCACGAGTTTCACTACTCGCGGATTACCGAGGAACCGGATCCCGGTTCGTACCCGTTTGTATTCAAGTTAAAAAAAGGATACGGGATTGTAGCTGGCTGGGACGGGATATGCTATAAGAACGCCTTGGCGGGCTATTCCCATATTCATGCTGTAGGAAACGATAATTGGGCGGAGGCCATGGTTGCCGCCGCGCGATTTTATAAGAGGGATAAGTTCGGCATGTCCGCCGGTTCCGCACTGGAGCCGGACAGGGTCTTGCCGGAAGCTCAAGGTCATTCCACGGTCTGTTGAAGGAGGAAAATTCATGGGCCAGGTTGAATTCAAAGGTCATACTTTTGAGGTAGACGAAGACGGTTTTATCGGGAGTTTCGATGCATGGTGCCCCGAATGGGTCGATTACGTAAAGAGCTCCGAGGGCATCACCGATCTGACCGAAGAGCACTGGAAGGTCATCCACGTTCTCCAGGATTACTACAGGAAGCATGGGATTGCTCCCATGGTCCGGATCCTGACCAAGGTCACCGGCTATAAGCTGAAGTACATCTATGAGCTGTTTCCCTCGGGACCGGGCAAGGGCGCATGCAAGATGGCCGGCCTGCCGAAGCCTACCGGTTGCGTCTAAACCCTTGTATTGTGTGGATTGCGGCTCCGGGGCTGCGGCCCCGGAGCCTGTTTCGCTGCGATTGGAGCGGTACTGGAAATCATCATCTGCAGTTTTTTGGGCGAAGTATGGTCCAGCCTCGCGTTTTATTTCACGCCGTTTTGAAAAAATTTGTGCATGTAATGGGCTCCAACCGCGCAGTGCGCCTGTATTGCGGGTTTTGACGCCTGTTTCATCCGGTTGATTTTTCAGAATTGAGCTTGACAATCCTCGGTTTAGAGGATACGAAAAATGCGTATTGGGGTCTGGAAACAAGCTGCTGACTCAATCGGGCATTTTAAAAATCTTGTCGAGCACGGAGGAAAAAATGAGCTTCAAGGTAACGGTTGACAAAGACAAATGTACTGGTGATGCGGAATGCGTGGATGTTTGCCCCGTCGATGTATATGAACTGGTAGACGGCAAGGCGGAGCCGGTAAACGAGGATGAGTGCCTGGGCTGCGAAAGCTGTGTCGAGGTTTGCGAGCAGGGTGCAATCACCGTGGAAGAAGTCTAGCCCGACTTCATCGCACGTTTTCATCGTCTAAGCGAGCCGCTTGTTCTTCACGAACAAGCGGCTTTCGTTTTTTAAAAATGCAGGAAGGCCCGCTTCTCCGAAAGAAGCGGGCCTTCCTGTTTTTGATAATCGAACGATGTATCGAACCCAAACCCGCGTGCGATTACTTGGCAGGAGGGATATGGCATTGATTACAGGTAATGGGTGCTTTGGTATCGGGCTTTTCTTGTTTCGCCTTTTTATGGCAAGGAATGCAGTTGTCGTGGAATGCCAGTTTAAGGTTCTTTTTCTGCTGGTCGGGCGGGAGCTTCTTCTCGCCCTGGATGGTTGCTTCGTTGTGGCACTTGTCGCATTTTTCAACAGCCGCGCCTTCAGGCAAAGGCACCTTCTTGCCGTCCTTTACTATGTGATGGCATTGGCCGCAGGCGATTTTGTAGTCTTCCGCATGCTTTTTGTGGCTGAATTTGACGGGCGTTTTGGTCGGATTAGGCCAGAGCGAATCCTTGATGGTGATCTCATCCGGAGCTTGAACAGCGTAAACGATCAGTGCGGCGCAGAACATGAAAATAGTGGCGAAAACACACGCTACGATTTTTCCTCCCCTTGTCATCCCGGCTCTCCTCCTCGTTTTGTGAAGTGATTTCGGCATCAAGTTCCAACCCTTTTGGGCTTGCATCCAGACTGGAGCCGCATTCTAGTGAATTATTGCCCACGAATCAAGCACGTATTTGACGGGGATTGTGCCGGTTTTCCCGCCGTGCGCAGCGCTCCACACGGTGTCCCTGCCCGGAGCAAGCCCCGCGGCCCGTGAACCGATTGCAGCGGTGGGTAGAATGATTAGAGTCTTTCGAGAATTCCTATTTGGAAATTTGCGCACGCGATGGTGCCGTGACATTAATTTCGAGTATCGAGGTTCCTATGCAATTTCAAAGGCTTGCGTTCAGGAATTCCGAAGGAAAGCAGTTGGCTGCCCGGCTGGACCTTCCTATTGACGAAAAACCTTCCGCCTACGCCATTTTCGCGCACTGCTTCACATGTACAAAAAACTTCAACGCGGTGGTAAACATCGACCGGGCCCTGGCAAGGTACGGCATCGGCGTGCTGCGGTTCGATTTCACCGGCCTGGGAGAAAGCGAGGGAGATTTTTCGGAGACCAATTTTTCGACCAACGTGGCCGACCTGGTGGCCGCCGCGGATTTCCTGCAAGAGAACTATGAGGCCCCGAAACTGCTGATCGGCCATTCCCTGGGAGGTGCGGCCGTGATCCAGGCCGCGTCGAAAATCCCGTCGGTGCTGGCTTTGACGACCATTGCCGCGCCGGCCGACCTGTCGGACCTGGCGCACTTTCTGGGCGAGCGTTCGAGGGAGAGCCTGGAAGCCGGCGGGGAGGCCACGATCAATTTTTCCGGCAAGGAGTTCAAGATACGGAAACAGTTCCTGGAAAACCTTGAGCAAAACAGGATGAAGGATGCCCTGGCGGAGCTGAAAACTCCTCTGATGGTCTTCCATTCTCCAGCCGACCAGGTCGTTCCCATTGAAAACGCCGCCAGGATCTTCGCGGCCGCGCATCACCCCAAGAGCTTCGTATCGCTGGATTCGGCCGACCACCTGCTCTCCAACCGCGAGGATTCGCTTTACGTGGGGTCGGTCCTCGGGGCCTGGGCGGCCAGGTACCTCGGGATTCCCCGCGAGGCTCCCGGCAAAAGAGACCTGTCGGACAACCGGATAGTGGCCCGGACGGGGAAGATCGGTTACCAGACCGAAATCATCGCCGGCGGACACAGCCTGATTGCCGACGAACCGATCGCCGTCGGGGGGGCGGGTACCGGTCCCAATCCTTACGATCTCCTGGTGGCTGCCCTCGGTGCCTGCACGGGGATGACCCTGCGGATGTATGCGGACCGCAAGAAGCTGCCGCTGGATTCCGTAACGGTCCGGCTCAGGCATCGGAAGATCCACGCCGAGGACTGCGCGGGATGTGAAGCGGCGAGCAGGAAAATCGATTTCATAGAAAGAGAGATCGACCTGGAGGGCGACCTGGACGAACCGACGCGCCGCAGGCTGCTCGAAATTGCCGACAGGTGCCCGGTTCATAGGACGCTGAAGTCTGCGACGAAAATCGAGAGCCGGCTCAAGGATTAAGGGCTTGTTCGTAAACATAAACCTTTGGACGCGCATCCGGTTTTGGTCCGATTTTGCCGCTCCTCAATCGCAAGATCCTCGACGCAGCACCAGGCTGCGCTTGTGGTTCTGCCCAACCGTCGCGACCAAATCGGTCTCAAAGTCCGGTGCGATCCCGAAAAGGCTTATTTGCGGACAAGCCCCAAGAAAACAGTTGCACTACGGCCGGGCATGCTGGTAAATGGACGTTCCCCGTTTCGGGGATTAATCTATATAGAAGAGCAACCGGTGCGTCGTCGATAAGGTGTTCACGGTACCGGGGGCGGGAGCCCTCGCTCCCGGGAAAGCCGGGAGCCGGTGTTTTCCGCCGTCCGGCGGGCTCTGTACTCCTGCTTTTACCGTGACCGTGTATCTTTTGCCCTGTGTTCATCATGAAGTGGTTTTGACGCCGTACCGGGGGCGAAAAGGGGGAAAAGTCTATGAAACTGCCACTGGAAATCAGTTCGCGGGACGTGCGGCTCAATGGCGAGACCGAGGACCTGATAAGGGACAAGGCGACGAAGCTCGACAGAATATCCGACCAGATCATCGCCTGCCGGGTGAAGGTGGATATGCCTCATCGAAGCCAGCGAAACGGAATGCTCTACAATGTGCGGATCGATGTAACCGTTCCGGGCGCCGAGCTGGTCATCAAGAGGGAGCCGGGCGAAGACCTTCATGTTGCCATAGTCAATTCGTTCGATGCGGCGCAACGGCGCGTCAAGGAATATTTCGAGAAACAGCGGGGAGAAGTCAAAACCCATCTCGAAAAACCTGTCGCCAAGGTGTCCAAAATCTTTCCCGAAGAAGGGTATGGATTTCTGGTAACTTCCGAGGGAAGGGAAGTATACTTCCACGAAAACGCGGTCCTGGACGGCAAGTTCGAAGCCTTGGAAGTGGGGACCGCGGTGACCTTTGTCGAACGGCTTGGCGATAAGGGGGCTCAGGCGAGTTCGGTCTCGGTTGCCTGAGAGCGAGAAAGGGCCGGCCTGGTTAAACCGGACTTAAGCGAAGGCGGGTTCTTGATCCCCGCCTTTTTGCGTTATGGACCGGGGAGGGCGGAGGCGGAACGGGATGTATTTCGGTATTCTGGACATTGTGGTCGTGTTCATGCTTATTATTGTCAACGGCATGTTCGCGATGTCGGAAGTGGCCATGATTTCCGCCAGAAAGGTCCGCCTTCAGCAAAGTGCGGAAGAAGGGGACGCCCGGGCGCGGGCGGCGCTGGAGCTGGCCGGAAATCCTCAGCGTTTCCTGGCAACCATCCAGATCGGCATCACGCTGATAAGCATCCTGAGCGGCGCCTTCGGCGGAGCCAGCCTCGCCAAGCTGCTCGCGGCGCACCTGGCCACCGTGCCTTATCTCGCCGAACACAGCGATACGATCTCCCTCATCGTGGTGGTGGCCGCCATTACCTATTGTTCGCTGATCGTGGGGGAACTGATTCCTAAGCGGGTGGCGCTGGCCTGGCCGGAAAGCATTGCCCGCGCGGTGGCCAAACCGATGGAGGCCCTGTCACGGGCGGTTTCGCCGGTGATGCCGTTGCTGACGGTGAGCACCGAGTTCCTGCTCAAAATTTTCGGATTTCGCCCCACGACGGAGCCGCCGGTGACCGAGGAGGAGATCCGGCTGCTCATCAGCCAGGCCACGGTGGCCGGCGTGTTCGAAGAGTCCGAACAGAAAATGGTGGAACGGGTCTTTCGCCTGGGCGACCGCAGGGTAGGGGCCATGATGACGCCCCGCAACAAGATCGTCTGGCTGGACTTGACCGATTCCGCGGAAAAGACGCGGCGCAGGATGTCCAGGACCCATTTCTCCCGGTTCCCGGTATGCCATGGCCGCCTGGGAAACCTCACCGGCATGCTGCACATCCGGGACATCGCCCGGAGGTGTTTGAACGGGCAGCCCCTGGATCTCCGGGCGGCCATGCAAAAACCGCTCTATGTCCATGAGAGCATGCACGGCCTCAGAGTCCTGGAACTGTTTCGGGAATCGGGCACCCAAATGGCCGTGGTCATAGACGAATACGGTACGATCGAGGGGCTGGTCACCATGACCGACATACTCGAAGCGATCGTGGGCGACATTCCATCGGTGGAGGACCGGGAGGAACCGCGGATCGTCCAGCGCGACGACGGGTCATGGCTGATCGACGGGATGCTGCCCATCGATGAACTGAAGGCCCATCTGCACATCCGGGCCCTTCCGGCGGAAATGCCCGGCGGGTACCAGTCGCTGGGCGGGTTCGCCATGACTTTCCTTCAGCGCATCCCCGCGGTGGGAGACCGGTTCGAATGCTGCGGGTACCGGTTCGAGATCGTGGATATGGACCGCAGGAGGGTGGACAAGGTGCTGGTCAAAAGAACCGAACCGCCTCCGCTCCGGGAAGACAGTGCGGAAAACGAACGCTGATACCGAACCGGAAGTCTGGCCACCGGGCCGCTGCCTTATCCTTCCGGCAGGAGGTGCCAAAGCTTCACTTTACAAAAGGCAGTTAGCGCTCTAATTTCTTCAGTGGTGAACAATCGACTGCGATTATTTTTGCATTCCCACCGGTTCGTGTGCGGAAAGTCCTGTTTTTACCCACTCCGTTATAAGGACTGAATTGATGCTCCAGCTACGCAATACCATGTCTAGACGCAAGGAACCATTCCATGTCCTGAACGGGCGGAATGTGAGGATGTTCAGTTGCGGCCCGTCGATCTACCGGCGGCCGCACATCGGAAATTACCGCACCTTCGTCTGGGAGGATGTGCTCCAGAGGTACCTGGAATACCTGGGATACAACGTTTTGAGGGGCATGAACTTCACCGACGTGGAAGACAAGGCCATCGAGGAGGCCGTGAACACCGGGATTACGGTCGGCGAACTGACCGAATCGGTTGCCGTGCGCTTCAAGGAAGAGGCCCGGCAGTTGAGAATCAAGCTGCCCGATCCCATTCCCCGTTCCTCGACCACCGTGGACGCGGCGGTGTCCCTGATCCAGGAGCTTCTGCAGAAGGGACATGCGTACCGGTACGGGACGGATATTTTTTTCGACCCCTTGAAATTCAAGGATTTCGGGAAACTCTTCCGGCTGGACATGAGCCGGTGGCCCAAGGAGAAGCGAAGGTTCAAGAGGGACACGTATCCCGGCCAGCGCTGGAACCTGGGGGACTTTATCCTGTGGCACGGCTGTAGAGGCAACGAACAGGTCTGCTGGGATACGGAGCTGGGAATGGGCCGGCCTGCGTGGAATATCCAGGACCCGGCGATCATCATGGAAACCCTGGGCTATGAACTGGATATTTTCTGTGGAGGAGTGGACAACCTGTACCGCCACCACGATTACAACATAGCGGTCATGGAGTCCGTTTCCGGGCAGGAACTCGCCCGGTTCTGGCTGCACGGCCAGCACGTGTTGGCCGGCGGAAAGAAGATGTCCAAGAGCCTGCATAACATCGTCTATCCCGAAGACCTGCTGGACCACGGGTTCTCGTGGGCGGTCATCCGGTTTTACCTTTTGAGCAAGCAGTACCGCAAAAGGCTCAACATGTCCGTGGATACGATGCGCGAAACCGGCGAAAGGCTGGCGGCGCTCCGTTCGATGGCCGCCGACCTTGTCGGAGGGCAGGGGCCCGAGAAAGTCGTCCACGACGACGGAGCGGCTTCGAACGCCGAACTCAAGTCACGTTTCGAAACCGCCATGGACGATGACCTGGATACGCGGCGTGCGCTGGATGCGGTCCACAGGGCGGTAACCGGGATTCATAATCTGTGGAGGAAAGGGCGGNNCGCGTGGGCGCGTGCGGCCGGGCGGGTGTCGCCTGCCTCCTCCAGGCGACGGCATGGACCGCCGGATTTTACCGGGGCCGCCTTTCTGCATTCATGGAATCACCTTTTACGGCGCGGCTGGAAGCTGTCGGCCTCCGGATTGTCGAATGGGATAACCTGCTCGGGCTTGAAGCCGAGGGCCGTGGGGGCCGCACCGTAGTCCTTTTGGACGCCGCCGTTCGCCTTGCCGGGAGCTTTACGACCGGTATCGGCAGCGTGAATTGGAACCGCCGAAGCGGTAGGTTTTTTGGATTTTTTCACCTTCCTTTCCTGGGCGTAACCACCGGGGGGGACACCGTGTTTACGGTGTGGTTAGAAGCTGCTGGTCTCCGGATCGTCGAATGGGATAACATGCTCGGGCTTGAATCCGGAGGCCGTGAGGGGCGCACCATAGTCCTTGTGGACGCCGCCGTTCGCTTTGCCGGAAGTTTTACGGCCGGTATCGGCAGCGCGAGCTGGAGCCGCCGAAACGGTGGTTTTTTTGGATTTTTTCACCTTCCTTTCCTGGGCATAACCATCGGTGGAGGCGCCTGACCCGCCGGTGGTGCCCTCTACGATTTCGGACAGTTGACCCACGAACAGTTTCATCTGCATGGCCTGGGCGCTCATCTCCTCGGAAGCCGAGGCCGTTTCTTCAGCGTTGGCGGCGTTTTGCTGCACCACTTTGTCCATTTCGCCCACTGCCTTGTTTATCTGTTCAATCCCCTGGGCCTGTTCCTGGGATGCCGCGTCGATCTCGCCCACCAGTTCGCTCATTTTTGCCGTACTGGAGGTCACTTCGGAAAATTCGGAACTGGTCTTGGCCACGAGGTCCACGCCTTCCTTGACCCGTTTCACCGTTCCTTCGATCAGGCCGGCGGTAGTTTTGGCGGCGTCGGCCGCCCGCATGGCCAGGTTTCTCACCTCATCGGCCACCACGGCGAAACCGGCCCCGGCCTCGCCCGCGCGTGCCGCTTCGACCGCGGCGTTGAGTGCCAGCAGGTTGGTCTGAAAGGCGATTTCGTCGATGGTCTTGATGATGTGCGACGTTTCCTCGCTGGACCGGGAGATTTCGGCCATCGAGTCGGTCAGGCGGTTCATGGAGTCGTCCGCCTTGGCCACCACATCCCTCGTGCCGGTCATAAGATGGTCGGCACGGTTGGCGTGTTCGGCATTTTGCTTGGTCATGGAAGCCATTTCTTCGAGGGACGAAGAGGTTTCTTCGATGGCGGCCGCTTGCTCGGAAGCGCCTTCCGCCAGTTGTTGGCCGGCCGACGAAACCTGCCGGGAGGCGGCGGCGACCTGGTCCGATGCCTCCGTCAGGCCTTCAACCACGCGGTTGATCGGCCTGGTGATCGACAGGGAAAGGAACACTCCCAACAGAAGGGCAAGGATCGTTCCGGCACCCGCGGCGATCCAGGTAAACAGGACGGCGCTTCCGGCGGTGGCGGAATTCTGCTTGGCGGCCTTGCCCGCGTGGTCGATGTTGAGTTGGAACAGCTTTTTTATCGCGTCGTCGGCCTGTTTGGCCACCACTGCGCCATCGCCCGTCATCAGTTGCACGGCTTCTACCATCCTCCCGTCCACGGCCAGACCGATCACTTTATCTCGGACGGGGTAATACTGGGTGAGGGCGTTTTTGAGTGTATCGAAATCTTTTTTGATATCGGCGGTGACAATGGATTTTTCGAACTCGACGAGCGCGGCCTGCGTATCTCGGTCAATTTCCTTGATGAGTTCAGTCAGTTCGGCGGTGTCCCTGCTGAGCAGGTATCTGTTTAGAAAGATATCTTTCAAAAAACCGCGCATCTTCTGGAACGAGGTCGCAATGTCGCCCATGTTTCCCAACGGCCTGGTATTGAGTGTGTACATCTGGGAATCTGCTTCGGCGATGCTTTTCACACGGGTGCTGCCGATGTATCCAACCAGCAGAGTGATGAGAGAAACTGCCATGAACCCGCTTATCAGCTTGACACTCAACTTCATCTTCAACATTTGTGCGTCCTCCTGGAGACTCTAAGTCCAAGACTTCAATTGGGAATGTTCATAACTACAAATACAGGCTTGAAATTCATTAGTGCAAATACTGCAATTCCGAGCAGAGGATCATGCCGCGTCGTCCAGTCCGGTTTCAGCGGTTGCCGTTCCGTTCAGGACGCAATCGATATCGAGCAGGATTTTTACTCCTCCGCTGCTTTTCGCTATCCCCAGGATGAAATCCGCCTCTCCCCCGCTGGTGGCCGAAGCGGGCCGGTCTTCTACCTCTGAGTCTTTGATGTTGAGCACTTCGGAAACCGAGTCAACCACCATGCCGACCTGCACTTTCCGGTTGCCGTTGTCGATTTCCACCACGATGATGCAGGTACGGTCCGTATAATCGCCCGCCTCCATCCCGAACCGGAGGCGAAGGTCGATCACCGGAATCACCTTGCCTCTGAGGTTGATCACCCCTTTTACGAAATGCGAACATTGAGGGATCGACGTGATCCGCATCATTCCGATGATTTCCTTGACCTTCAAGATGCCGATGCCGTACTCTTCCCGCCCTAAGGAGAAGCTGAGGTATTTCCCTTCCCTCCGGCGTACCGTCTCAACGGCATTTTCGGTCATCCCGTCCCTGGGTTCCATGTGTCTATCCTCCTTGATTGCTCCATGAGTTTTGTGGTGCGAAGCGCATAGCCGGCAATGCTGTCTTTATGCCGGAGACAGAAGGCCGCCGAAGCACAACGACATTTCATAAAGCAAATCGACTTGTGCGAAGAAGAGCTTGATGTTGTAAAAATGCTGAGAAGATTCTTAGCTGATTTAAGTATTATTCGAGGGACAGGAGGTAGGAGCGCAGATTTAGTTTTGCGCCTCTCAACCCGAGCTTTGTCCTGAGATTATAGCGGTGGGTCAGGATCGTCTTTTCGCTCAGGCACAGTATATCGGCGATTTCCTTGCTGGTTTTGCCATCCCTGATAAGACCGGCGATCTGGATCTCCATGGGGGTCAGGTTGTTAAACTTCTGCGAGAAATTTTTCAAAAAAGGGGAAACGATCTTTTGCACGGAGGATTTGATAATCCCCAGATGAGCTTTCTGATGGTCATCGAGCCTGCTGTTGTTCAGCCGTTCGATGCAGGGCAGGATTATTTTCTTCACGTTGTATACGATGGATTCCTGGAGTTCCTTGCGGTCTTCCTCCCGGCGTCCCCAAAGCACCTTCAGCGCGGTGTTCGTTTCCTCCAGCCGGCGTCCCATCTTCTCCAGTTCTTTTTCTTTTCTGTGCAGTGAGGATTCCAGGTGTTTGCGCTCATCCATATCCCGGATGATTTCAATGGCGCCGATCACTTCCTCCGCATCGTCGAACAGGGTGGAAGCGATTGCCCACAGATACGCGCCCTTTCCGCCCTTGAGGTTGGGGACCGGCGTTTCCGCAAAGACCCTGTTGTTCCTCCATGCCACGATTTCGTACCTGCCCGCCCATTCCTTCCCCGGCCTCATGACCAGGTCGGCCAGCATGGGCCGCGGTTTCCCGTAGAACGGGACGGCATGAGCGTAATTACCGCGTCCGATCATGCTTTCGCTCAGCGCGCCGGTCATTTCCGCCATGGCCCTATTCCAGGCCGTTACCTCTCCGCGCTGGTTAATCATGAAAACGGCATCGGGCAGAAACTCGATTATCTCGGTAAGCCGCCTGTCGGCAACACCTAAAATTGCCGGCAAGGTCTGCCCCTGGCTGGTAAAATCGGGCATGCACCTGTCGATCATGATATTTTTTTTCATGCTGTCGGCACTCGGCACTTATCGGCATCGGGGTAACGGCAAGATGCCGCGGAAACTCCGAAGGCAACAGCATCGTTACACTCCTTAATATTCCCATCCACGTTATAAATAACAAGGATATGAATTATAGTGAAA
>LUZZ01000140.1 GCA_001603845.1 Syntrophobacterales bacterium Delta_01
ATACCACAAAAGGCGGAACTCAGGCCTATTTATTGATTCTTAACCGGACAGCAGTGACCTTTGGGGCAGCACCGAAGGCCGGATATTGAGAATTAGGAAATTTACTGATAGAGAGCTCATCTATTTGTGTCTTTCATGATTAGTTCCATGTTCCATTTTATTACTCTGAAAGGTTTTCTGCTTTGAGCGTGTGGCGCTGTGTGGAAAATAAGCCGGTTGATTTTCGGCTCCCGGGATTTGGACGCTTGCCTGGCGCGGGGCTGTCCCATTGAGACGGAGCGGCATGGCCCGTGTTCAATTTTCACGGTAATGGGGCGGCTCACACTGATGCTTTCAAGGAGTAGATTCAGGTGTCCCTATCGCCTGAGAATCAATGGCCTATGGGCAACTTGTGTGACATAGTCAAATTGGACCGCAACCTGAATTCGTGTTGACAAAAGGCTTCCGGGCTTCTAGGATCGAAACTTCCATCCTAACCGACCTCGAATCACTCAAAGAACTTGAGAAGAATTCGTTTCTTGGAAGGAGCGGTCTGAAGAACAGGGGTGAGGCTTATCGGTCACGGTCTGTCTGGATGGAGCGTCGAGTGCATTGCGGCAGCGGATAGGGTTGCCATCACCGTCAACTGAGATAGCCGCACCTGCAAATTCGCAATAATGTAGCCTAAGGAGGCTGCCGAAAGCGATGAAATCGCTTTGGTGGCCTTTTTTGTTTTCGAGCGGCGCATCGTCAAGCGTTATTAGTGCGCTCCTGTTCTCGAATTGGTGCGAGAGATTGTTTGAGATGGACTCGAAGGAAACAGCCGAGGAGGTGCGTATGCCCTAAAAAGGAAACAGTGCTCGACACAATGCAGGAAGCTTTGAAAGGAGAGGAGGCAGCCATACTCCGCCAAGAGATTCCGGCCGCCTCCCTGAAACAATGCCCCTCGGAATGCAAGAGGCAGCGTTAAGATAACGCTGGTCGACCTCATCGACAATCCTTTTGCGTAGTCCCGGGGAAAACAATGTCGCCGCTTTGCGGCGGCACGGTGGAGGATGGTTGATGGGAAAAGAAAGACTTGTATGCAGCGTGCAGGCGGTTTGTTGCCTGCTGTTCTTCGGACTGGCGCTGCTGTGGCCGGCCCCGGTCGTTCATGCCGGGACCGACTCGACGCAATCCCCTTCGGACGGGGACACGAAATCGATGGAGACCGCCGGGGACGCCGGAGTCCAGGCAGATAAGGCGGCGGATGCTTCCGAATCTCCCGCGCGCCCTCGCAGCCGCAAGGGTGACGAAAAGGGCGCAACCTACAAGTTCGATGAAGTCACCGTTACGGGGAAAATAACCAACGAAGCGGCCATCAATATGCCCGCGGTGGTGGAAACCCTGACCGAGAAGGGCATAGAGCGAATCAACGCCGTAGAGACGTCGGACGTCTTTAAATACATGCCCGGTTCCTACCTGCGCAAGCTCTATCCGGGACTCACGAACCAACCCCTGGTAATCCGCGGCAACAACACCGAACTGACAGGCAGAACGCTGGTGCTCATGGACGGAATCCGGATCAGCGACTTCACGGCGGCCGGCAACAGCAACGGGCCCAAGTGGTTCCTGGTTTCCCCTCATGAAATCGAACAGGTGGATGTGATCTATGGTCCCTACTCGGCGGCGTTCAGCGGCAACTCCCTTTCCGGGACGGCCATGATCACCACCCATTACCCCGAGAAGATGGAAGCCACCGTGGATACGCAGTACTTCTATCAAAGGTTCCACGAATACAGGACCGACGAAGATATCAACGGTTTCGACACGTATGCGTCTTTCGGGGACAAGATCGGGAAATTCTCCTTCATGGTCTGGTACAACCGGCTCGATACCGACATCCAGCCCATCCAGTTCGTAACCAAGCAAGTGTCCACCGGCGGAGCCGCCGTGGGCAGACCGGTAAGCGGCTGGGTGCAGGACAAGGACGGCAGCGATAAGGACCGGCTCATCTTCGGTTCTCCCGGAGTATCGAGCCTGGTCAACAACTCGTTCAAAGTAAAGCTTGGCTATGATTTCACTCCCGATTCCAGGATTCGGATCATCAACGCCTTCTGGGATTCGGACCAGGAGTACGACTCCCCCGAGACCTATCTGACGGACTCGTCCGGCCAGCCGGTCTACTCGGGCAAAGTGGACATTAACGGCAAGAGCTACAATCTCGGCTCCTCCAGCTTCACCTACTCCAAGCACGCGATACAGAACCTCCTGAACGGCATCACCTATTCACTGGATTCGCCCGACGGCTGGAAAGTCAACGCCGTGCTGAGCGCCTTCAACATCCTGAAAGACCTCAACCAGGCTTCCAGCACGGCGGTCCCGGACTCGCAGGGAGGGGGGAGCGGCACCGTAACGGATGCGGGCGGCGGTTGGTACACGGCGAATCTCAGCGTCGGCCGAGATGTTGACTTCTTCGGAGTGCACAGCATCGCCGGCGGCTATCACTACGACCGCTACCACACCGACAGCGAAGCATGGAATGCTTCGGACTGGTTGCGAGACATCCGGACGACCCTCAGTCAGGGCTCCGAGGGGAAGACCCAGACCAACGCGTTCTACATAGAAGATACCTGGAAGATCACGGATCAGTGGAAAGTGTACCTGGGCGGCAGATACGAATTATGGAACGGGTTCGACGGAGCCAAATCCACCGATGGCACGACCGGCCGGATCACAACGAAAATAGACGACAAAACCGAGGACTTCTTTTCGCCGAAATTTGCCACGACGTACAGTCCGACCGAAAATTGGAGGGTACGCTTTTCGATGGCTCTTACCGAACGCTTTCCCACGGTGGGTGAACTCTTCTACGGAGGCATCGACTCCTATGGCATCATCAATAAAAGCAATCCCGATTTGAAGCCCGAGAAAAGCTTTTCCAAGGATATCACCATCACCAGGCAGCTCTGGCACGATGGGGAAGCCAGGCTGACCTTCTTCGAAGACGATATCGATGACGCCATTTACTCCCAGACCAATTCCTACACCCTGGTGAAGAACTACCAGAACGTCGACGAGGTCAGGACAAGGGGAATCGAGGTCGCCCTGAACAAGCGGCGGGTTCTGGTGGACGGATTCGGTGTCTTCGCCAACCTGGCCTGGCTCGATTCCAAGATTTTGAGAAATGACAACGTCCCGGAAAGCGTGGGCAAGACTTTTCCGCGCGTGCCGGACTGGCGTGCAAAACTCGTCCTGGACTATGCTCCCACCGAGCGCTGGGCACTGACCTTCGCCGGTCAGTACGCCAGCCATCAGTTCGGTACCATCGACAACAGCGATCACAACGACGGGTACGGCTCCATCGATGAATTCCTGGTGTTCGACGCCAAATTCACCTATCGGCTGCCCAAGAATCTCACGGCCAGTTTCGGCGTGGACAACCTGACCGACGAGTCCTACCACGTCTCGCATCCCTACCCCAGGAGAACGTACGTCGCCGAACTCAAATGGGTTTTCTAGCGTGGGATTTCCTGCCGCGAAGGGCGCGGGGTGCGTCCGAGGCGAAACGCCGCTTTAACCCGCTTACAACAGAAAGGAATATCGTAATGCGCATCATCAACGGAAAAATCTTTCGCATCCTCTTCGTCACCGTTCTCATTTCGACCGCCTGCGTAACGGCGCTCTATGCCCACGATACGTGGGTCACCCTGCATAATTATCTCCTGAACGCATCCACGCCCGCCGTGCTGACCGTGGCGAACGCCCATCACTTCCCGGCATTGGCGGATGAGGTCATGACGCCGGATCGAATCGAGAAGCTCCTCATTTTGGCCCCGGACGGTAAGGAACTGCCGGTCGCGCTCAATGGGGAAAAGCAGTATCAACCCAAGACCCCCCTCAAGGCCCAGGGTACGTATGTGGCCGTTGTGAGTCCGAAAAATGGCTTCTTCTCCAAAACTACAGACGGCTACCAGCAGGGAAAAAACAAGAAGGACCTGCAGAACGTGGTCGCGTGCCGGTATTCGGAGAAGAACGGCAAAGCCCTGTTCGTGGTGGCGCAGCCCGGAGGGGACATCTTCTCACGGCCGCTGGGACACAAGCTGGAGATCATCCCCATGAAGGACCCCGGCCTGCTCAAGGAAGGAGATGAATTGCCGGTCAAGGTTCTCGTCGAGGGACAACCGGCGAGGACCTACGTGTTCGGAACTTATGAGGGGTTTTCCGGCAATTCGAACACGTATGCGTATACCACCTCCACGGACAAGGAGGGAGTGGCAAAGATCAAATTGATCAAGGCAGGGAACTGGCTGCTCCTGGCAAAGGTGGAGAAGCCCTATCCCGACGCCGCGGTGTGCGACAAGCTCTCCTACTCCGCTACCCTGACCTTCCAGGTCCGTTAGTCTGAGTTGGGAAAAGGGCCTCCTGCGAAAAAACGGACGCAGCATGCACTGTCCGTCAGGAGGCCCTTTGTCCCCGGCATGTCCATTGCGGCCGCCGTCCGTTCGCCTTCGCACTCCGGGGGCGTCCGGACCACATCGGTCCCGGATAATGAATAGGAGCATCTACCATGAAAAGAAAGAACCAGCGGCTTTTCTCCATTTTGCTTGCCGCATTGGCCTGTTTCACGATCGGCGCAGGCCGGGCGGCGGCCCACGATCTTTGGATCAATGTAGACAACCCGAGCCCCGCAACCGGAGAGAAGAGCGCTGTCAAGATCGCGTTCGGCCACAACTTTCCCCACTACGATATCCTGCTCAAACGAGACGCTCTGGCCGCTTTCTCCTGTCTCTGCCCCGACGGGCGAATGAGGGCGGTCGAGAACATACGGGAAGAAAAGACGGGGGAGAGGAGAGGCGCGCTGGTCGGCGACGTCACGTTCGACCGCGAGGGGACCTATGTGATAGCAACCTCCAGACGGGTGACGGGCGACAAGCTCCACGTTGCCTCCGAAAAATACGGTAAATCCATTGTGGTTGTTGGGAAGGGCACGAAAAATGTCGGCAAAGCCCTCGGTGACAGAATCGAGATCATCCCCCTCAAGAACCCCACGGAGGTGAAGGCGGGGCAAGCGTTTCCGGTCAAAATACTGTTCGAGGGAAAGCCTTTATCCACCTACGTTTATGCCACTTACGCCGGGTATTGGTCCGAGACCGAACCGTTCCCCGTCGCCGTGAGGGCCGATAGCAAAGGCATGGCCGCCGTTACCATCACCCGCCCCGGCGTATGGATGATCGTCGCGAATCACAAGGTGGACTTTTCGGCCTCCCTGACCTTCGAGGTCAAATGATCGACGGGGCGCAACAGCGTTGAGAAAAAGGACAACCGATGCGTGCACAACCATGGATTTACGCGTGGGTGTTCATTCTGGCCGCTTCCGGCATGGCCCACGCCCACGGGATGTATCATGATATCGCGAAGAAGCAGGCCGTGGTCGTGGCCGCCGGATTCGACGACGGAGAGCCGGCGAGTTATGCCGAAGTAAAGATCTATTCGCCGGATGGTGGAGAAATCGAATATCAGAAAGGGCGAACCGACAGGAATGGGTGTTTTGCTTTCGTACCGGATCGCTCCGGCGAATGGAAAATCACCATCGATGGGGGCATGGGCCACAGGATAAATGCGGCGTACCTGGCAGGTGAGGTCTCCGCGGCCCCGAGGGAACCGCACCCTGCCGGGCCCTGGCCGAAGTGGCAGGGGATTGTTACGGGTTTGAGCCTCATTTTCGGCATCTTCGGATCGCTGGCGTATTTCAGGTCGAGGCGGCTCGACGGTCGAGCGTGATTCACCGATTGGGGTCCCCTTGAATCGGGGGGATCAGTTCGGTTGTTTCGGTGAAACATTTACGGATGGCGGAAGAAGGCGGCCCCGAAAGCGTCTTCCGTAAGATTTTATTATAACAGGCATATTTATAGTGTGGGCCGATACGGGGGGGACCCGATTTCCCGAAGCGGGTTCATTAGAAACGATCGGCCCAAGCCGAAATCGAGAAAGAGAAACAATGATACCGAGCATATTTACGACAACCCTTCTTGCGGCAACGGAGTCTATGGGCGCTTCTCCCGTTGCGGCAAGAAGCGACGTCCTGCACATGGTGCTCAACGCAAGTCCCATGGTCAGGGCCATCATGGCGGGTTTGCTCTTGCTGTCCGTGTTCTGCTGGGGAGTCATGGCGGCGAAAGCGCGCATGATTCGCAGGGCGAACAGGGAATCGGGACGGTTCATAAAGCTGTTTATCGAGCGGAAGGACTACGACGAACTTTTCAAGGAGAGCGAGACCCTAGAACAGGGCCACCTGGCCTATGTTTTCCGCAGGGGCTACGCGGAATTGAAACGGGTGAGCGCGCTTTTCGAGAGCAGGGGACTCCCGAACTACATGGACCATCCCGAGAACCTGCTGGAAAATGTGGACCGCGCCATCCAGGGAGGCGTCATCGCCAGGAGAAAACGCTTGTACCGGTTCCTTCCTGTCCTGGCCACCACCGGGGGCACGGCCCCTTTCATCGGTCTTTTCGGCACGGTGTGGGGCATCATGACAAGCTTTCAGGAAATCGGCATGAGGGGTTCTGCCAACCTGGCCGTCGTCGCGCCGGGCATTTCGGAGGCCCTGGTGGCCACGGCCATGGGCCTTGCGGCCGCCATCCCGGCGGTGGTGGCCTACAACCATTTCAACAACAAGATCCAGTCCATCGAAGACGACATGCTCCAATTCACATCGGATTTTCTGAACTGCCTCAAGGCGGACCTGATGTGTAGAAGCGGGCAGGGGAACACTACCCTTCGGCAACCGGCGCAGGCGCAACCGGGCTCGGGGAACGCGCAACTGAAGGGCAGACCGGTGGCAATCATCAAAGGAGAACTGTCCGGTGGCGATGACGATAAAGAGCGGCGGATCGAGAAAAGACATGGTGTCCGAGATTAACGTGACTCCTTTCGTGGATGTCATGCTCGTATTGCTCATCATCTTCATGGTTGCCGCCCCCATGATGATGCAGGGCCTGGACGTAAAACTTCCCGAGACATCCGCCAAACCCATTCCCACGGAAGAAAAGCGTCTTGTAGTGAGCGTCGCGGAGGATCACCGGATATTTATCGATGACGAGGAAGTGGATCTCGATGTGCTGCCGTCCAGGTTGTCTGCCATTCAAAGGGACTGCGGGGACGTGCGCGGGGTCATTTTGCGGGCGGATAAGAGAATAGAATACGGGTTCGTTGTTCAGGTCATGGGGACCATTCGCAAGGCCGGAGTCGAGCAGATTGGAATGGTGACCGAGCCGATTTCCGAAACCGTGGGAAATGCAAGACCCTAGGAAGCGGACTTCGCCATCGGAGGAAAGGGGAGTGGAACTCCGGGATTACCAGGGCGGTGCCCTGTTGCATGACGGAATACTGGCCGGCCTGGGAACCTCCGCCGTAATTCATACGGCGGTGTTTTTCCTGGTTTTGTTCGTTTCATGGCTGATGCCGGTGAAAGAGACGCCCGTGCCCGTATGCACGGTGAGCCTCCTTGCCGTGGAAGATGTTGCCGGCGGCTCGATAGAAGCCGAAGCGAGGGCGATGGGCAGGGGAAACGGCCGGCCGGCGCCGTTGGACGGGCCGGAGGCCGTTCCCGTACCTCCGGAACCGGAAACCGAAATCATCCCCGTGTCCGAGCCGGAAAAGCCCGACGTGGTGCACATTCCCGACAAAAAGGAGGTCCCTCCCCCGGTTCCCCAAAAAGTGGAGAAGCCGAAGGTAAAACCACGGAAGAAACCGAAACCCGCATCCGTGCAGTCCCGGCCGCAGGACAGAGTTGCCGCGGTGGAAGCCCCTCCTCCGGCTTCGGATGTTGCGAAATCCCCGGAAGGTGTCCCCGGAGGGCTGGGAGCCGGTGTCGGCGGACCCGATGCCAGGGGCGGCGGGAAAGCCGGTGCCGGTGCTTCCGGCGAGGGACATGGGCCGCAGGGTGTATCGTTTGGATCGGGAGACGGTCCCCGTTTCCTCAGCAGAGTCCGGCCCGAGTACCCGAAGTACGCGCGAGAGGCGAAAAAAGAGGGGACCGTGCTCCTGTGCCTTACCATCAATGAACGCGGCAAACTCATGAGCGTGGAGGTGGTGAAACCGGCCGGTTCGGGATTCGACGAGGAAGCCGTCCGTTGCGTGAAGGCTTCCAGGTTCAGCCCGGCGAAGAAAAACGGGAAGCCTGTAATGTGCCGAGCCTATCTGCCTTTCCGGTTTGTTTTGAAAAAATAAATAGTGCGAAAGGTTGGTACCACGTTACCTTGAAAATTCTATTTTCAAGGTAACATCGAATAATACAATTTTTGCGTCGAAGATTGGACTGATGAAAAAGGGCGAGGGGAATGTTTTCCCCAGGATTCGGCCGCACGCGCCAAATTGAGCCGCGAAGCGGCGTGGGGGAGGATGCGAAACGCCCCCACGCCCTTACATTCCTTGTTCTTCTTTTGGCTGCCGCTTCCGGCCGATTATTTGGCGGCGACCAGGGTATTGGGAAGCCATGTGCTCAGGCCGGGGAAGATGGCGTATAGGATCAGGCATGCCACCATGATGATGAAAAACGGAGTGACCCCGCGCAGGACCTGCGCCAGCGGGGCCTTCGATATACCGGTGATCACGTAAAGGTTGAGCCCCACGGGAGGTGTGAGCAGGGCCATTTCCATGGTCAGGGTCACCAGCACGGCGAACCAGATGCCGTCGAAGTGCAGGGCGATCATGATCGGATAGACCACCGGCAGGGTGATCATCATGACCGAAATGACTTCCAGGAACATCCCCAGCACCGTCATCATCAACACCACGGCCAACAGCACCCCCCAGCGCGACAGGGCCATACTGGACACCAGTTCGAGGGCCATGTTGGGCAGCCGCATCATGGTCATGAGTTTGCCCAGGATCAGTGCGCCCACGATGATGCACAGGACCATGGTGGCGTTGAGGCTCGAATGCCTCAAAATCTGGAGCAGTTGCGACGGCTTTACCTTGCGGCGGCACAACACCATCACCAGGGCGTAGAGCACGGCCACGGCGCCCGATTCCAGCGGTGTGAAAATACCGGAATAGATGCCGCCGATAATGATGACCGGGGCCAGCAGTCCCCACATGCCGGTCCTGAATGCCCGGAGCCGTTCCCCGAAACTTACGCTGGACCTGTCTTCCTGAAAGCCGGTGCGCTTGCAGTAGATGATCGAGTACAGGATGAATCCCGTTGCCAGGATCGCTCCCGGAAGGACCCCCGCGAGGAAAAGCTTGCCCAGGGATTCATCCGTCACGGCGGAATAAATGATCATGGTGCCGCTCGGAGGGATCATGATCCCCAGCGTTCCGCCCGCGGCCAGCAGGCCGTAGGAAAAGGCCTTGTTATATTTGCGCAGTTCCAGGGCGGGCAGGGCGATGAGGCCCATGGTGGCCGCCGTGGCCACGCTGGAAGTGGAGATGGCGGCAAAGGTGCTGCAGGCCAGGATGGTGGCCACCGCTTCGCCGCCCGGGACCCCCGCCGTCCACTTGCTGGCGGTTTCGTAAATCTCTTCGCCGACGCCGCCCGCTTCGATGACCTGGCCGACCAGGATATAGAGGGGCAGGCAGACCAGGGAAAACGAGTCCAGGGACCGGTACGCGGTGGTCGGAAAAGAGGCGAACAGGGCGCTCGTCCCACCGAAAATGAAAAATATCCCGGCCACTCCCACCAGCCCCAGGGCGGGAAAAATCGGTATCCCGGCAAACAGCAGCACGAACATCAACAGAACCATGCCGAGAACGCCATTTGCCTTGATAAGGAATAGACTTGCCAGCACTACTACGAAAAACAGAGCAATCAGAGCAAACGGTCGGGCAAGAAAACCGGTGCCCCTTTCCAAAGGAGTCGTAACAAGAGTTCTTACCTTGATCGCCAAATCCTTGCAAAGTCCCAGTATCAGCAACAGGCCGCCGAGCGGAAGGGAGATCTTTACGGGCCACATTATCACCTTCCACATAGTGTTGCTGAATTCGGCGTATTTGTAGGACATGAAGGTATACTTGCCGCAGTAATAGAAAAACAGCACTGAAAAAAACAGGAATGAAGCGGATGTCACTACATCCCATATCAACTTGGTTCGCTGAGGCAGGCGGGATATCAGCAAATCGACGAATACGTGCCTGTCCTGTTGCTGCACATAAGCTGCCGTAATAAAAGTAAACCAGATCAGTATGTAAATGGAAAGATCCAGCGTCCAGTGCGTAGGCTGCAAAAATACATATCGCATGAACACTTCGTAGCAGGTAATAAGGGTGCAGACTAAAAGCCCCACCCCTCCGATGCTTGCACCCAGTGTCACCAGAAAATCGATGGATTTTCCAATGGCGCCTACGATTTTTCCCGGAACGATTTCTTCACCGGGGTCAAGGCTGGATACGCCGGCCTCGGCCCTTTTCAACGTTGAATCATTGCCCATTACGACCTCCATCACGGACCTTGCATCGATAATCGACTAAGGAACGACTAAAGATTTTTCCTGCTCGTCAATCGTTCTCGGGTCAGATGGCAAAGTTATTCCCCAAGCGCTCGAATGAGAGGACAAGCGGTCGAGCCCGTTTCCGCCGCCCCGGCGCAAAACAGGGGGCTGGTGCCTTCATGCGTTGATCTTGCACCCAGGACTCCGTGCCGAAATGACGGCCTTTTTCTCGATCGCTCATCCCCGCTTGAGCGCTTGTGTGAGTTCCCCCTCCCCCGGCATCGGTTCGTTAAAAGCTCCTTTTTTCGAGCATTTCCTTCCACCCGGGCTTATCGGCCTTATTGGCCTTATCGAGCATGGTCATGGCTTCATCCCAGGTGGCCTGCCCGACGTCGGGTTTTACTATGTTGCCGATCGCCTCCAAGCCCCTTTTGGCGATTTCCTTGTCGATTTCCGGCGGAAAATCGAAGACTTCGACTCCCCCTTTTTTCATGATGTCCAGGCACCGTTCATGCTCGTCCATGGAAGCCTGGACCGACCAGATCTCCATCTCCCGGGTAGCTTCCTGGATCGCCTTTTGCTGCGCGGGCGAAAGGCTCTTCCAGAAATCCAGGTTGGCCGCAAACCCGAACGGGACATTTCCCAGGGGGACCAGTTGCATATACTTGGCAACCTCGTACCATTTACGGCTTACGAAAGAAGAGGTGCCGCTGAGTGCCCCGTCGATAGTCCCTCTTTGAAGTGCCATGTAGACGTCCGAAGAACTCATGACGACGGCCTTGGCGCCCAGGGCTTCGACGACAGCACCGAGCGCCTTGGCTGCGGTGCGGATTCTGAGCCCCTTGTAATCTTCCAGGGTGTGAACGGGCTTGTTGGTGAGGATCGCGTAGGTCGTTGCGTAATTAAGGGTGGACAACAGGACCATGTTGTCTTTTGCGAACGCGGGCTTGAGAATCTTGTAATACAGGCCCGCTCCGCAGGCTGTGTCGTACCACCAGCGGTAGTACGCATCGGGAGCGGCAAAATAGGGGCAGACAAAGCTTCCCGACGGAACCCTGCCCACGTGCCGGTCGAGGCCGATCTGGGCCATTTCGACGCCGCCCGAGGGAAGCACGTCCACCAGGTCCATTTCGTTGTAGAGCTGGCCGGCCGGGAAATATTTGAACTTTAAGGTCTTGTTGCTCAGCTCCTCAGCTTTTTTTATGAATAATTCAACGGCCTTGGAGTCGAAATGGTCAACGGGCATCTGGCAGCAGATTCTTATTTCTTTCACACTGTCCGCGACTGCCAGGTTGGATACTACCGACAAAAGAATAAAAGCTGAAAAAATGCCAATCAGAGCGAACCATCCCGTTCTCATTTTCTTTTTCACTGCAACATCCTCCCTTACGATTCAAGTAAACCCTTGAAGTTCGGTAAGTTTCCCCTCCACTAGTCTCTATTTACATATTGACACCTCCGTGTAGCGATGGTTGAAATGGATTTATAAGAGAAAATGAATAAACATATTCTCGTCTATTCGACTGTTTACGGTCACCAGTAGAAGGAGTTTCAGAAGAACTTATATCGTGATTGCCCAAGTTGTTGCGGCCGTCGAGATCAGATACGGTGGAAGAGAGTTCGAAGTCAGGAAGAAGTGTGTGAAGCTTGCTGCAGAGATGGTTTTTGATTGCGAGGGCGAAGTGTCCCGGGACCCGGGACCGGCTAAGGACCGATTTACCCCCCAAGCGTTTGGACGGGTAAACGCCCGGCGCCTTGCTGGTAAAGCATACAGACAACATCATGTTCGGAATTCGGTGCGCCATTTCCAACGGTACCTGCGATGATGTGTTCGCTGCGTACAAAGGGACTCGACGGGATCAGTCCCCAAAACGGCCAAAGGCATGGCAAAAAAGTACGGGGAGCCGCGCCCCTCCCCATCGGATGGGAACTCTTCGTATCAGCGGCTACTGCTCCTTCGAGGCCGTTTCGCCGTTCCTGGTCGATGACAGGACCTCGTGCAGCGCCTCCGCCGCCCAGAGCACTTCCGGAACCAGCGACTCGATGTGCTCCGGCGTAAAACGCACACTGGGCATGGATACGCTCACGGCTGCCACCACCGTCCGGTCGGGACCGAAGACCGGGGCGGCGATGGCCCCTATGGAGGGATTTCTTTCACCGAGGCTGACCGCGTATCCCAATTTCTGGATCTTCTTCGCTTCTTTGAAGAGTTTTTCCTTGTCCACAATGGTGTCCCTGGTCACCTGGCAAATGGCCCACGAGTCCAGGGACGACAAAAGCCCCGCATCGCTGTCGAACGCCCACAGCACACGGGACGCGGCGCCGGCATGGATGGGCACCAGTTCGCCCACTTTGCCGCCGGTTCGCAGGTCGTGCGTGCTTTCAACGAAATCCACGTGCTCCCGGTAGGTGCCCCGCCGGACGTAGAGGTGGCTGGTTTCCGCGGTGCGGTTGCGCAGCTCGTACAGAATCGGCTGAGCGGCTTGTTTGAGCGCCGCGAGTTGCGAGGCGGGTGAGGCCAGCCGGGTTATCATCGGGCCGAGCCGGTACTTTTTGGTGACCGCGTCCTGGACGACGAAGCCCATCTTGGTAAACGTGGAAATGATGCGGGACATGGTTCCCGGCGGGAACCCGGTATCTTTGCACAACTCGGTGATACCCAGGTCGCGTCCCGCCTCGCCCAATAAGATCAACACCCTCAAGGATTTTTCGAGGGAGCGGTTGGTGTTGCCCGTACGGTCGGTTGTTTGGTCCAAATACGTATCCTCATGAATATTCGAATACCTGCGCGGGCTGTCCTGCACGAACGGCGTCGCGCTCCGACGCCCGGTCGCACAGGTATCGAATACCGGCCTGCGGTTTACTGCAATCTACCCGGAAGTGGGGTGCACACGGGTGACGATGTCCTGGAACTCCTCTTTGGTGACGATGCCTCCTTTTTTGATGCCGAGCGACTTCACTTCCTGCAGGACCCGGTCGATTTCAGGGGCCCCCAGGCTGGTCCCCAGCTCCTGGAGCATGTACTGGATCGAGGACCGGCCGCTCTTTTTACTGAGAAGTATCTCTCTCCGGCTGCCGACCAGTTCCGGCGGGTATCCTTCCACCGCGGGAGGATAGTTGAGGATCTGGGCGATCACCACCCCGGTTTCCCGCTTGAAGACGTTTTCACCCACCACCGGCTTGAGGGGGGAAAGCCTCACGCCCGTCAGTTCCTCGACACGCCGGGACATGGATCGCACTTTGCCAAGGTCCAGGTTGACCTGGTACCCGTAAAGGACGGAAGCCGCAAGGGCGATTTCGGCAATGTCGGCATTCCCGGTCTTTTCTCCGAGGCCGTTGGCGGTCACGTGGATGGTGTCGGCGCCCGCTCCGGCGGCGGCCAGGCTGCAGGCGACGGCCATGCCGAAGTCGTTGTGGCAGTGCGCCGCCAGCGGCACATCGACCCATTCTTTCACCTGTTTGGCCAGAAAAGTCATGGTTTCCGGGGTGGCGACGCCGAGAGTGTCCACCAGGACCACTTCGTCGGCCTTGCCCTCACGCACCGCCTTCTGGTAGGCGGTTTTGAGGTCTTCCAGCGGAGTGCGGGTGGCGTCCACGGCGAAGAAGGCCGTCCTGAGTCCCTTCTGCTTGGCGTAGGCCAGGTGTTCGGCAAGGGACTGGAGCACCTTGGGCAGGGTGAACCCGTAGGCCTTCATTTTGAACGGGCTGGTGGGAATTTCGCAGATGACCGATTTGACTCCCGCTTCGACGGCCGCGTCGATGTCCTGTTTCGTGCACCGGCAAAAGCCCCACACTTCCGAGTTTTTAATCGTCCGGTTGATCAGTTGCACGGCCTTGAAATCTTCGGTGGAACTGATGGGCATGCCCGCTTCGATTCTTTCCACGTTCATGTCTTCGAGCAGCCGGGCGATTTCCAGTTTCCGGCCGCTGTCCAGCGACACCCCGATGGTCTGTTCCCCGTCCCGCAGGGTCGTATCGTACAACTGGAGCCGCCGGCCGGCCGTCGCGCCTCCCGAAACCGCGGGCGATTGATTGTATTCGCTGATCCACACCTCGTGTTTCATCCCCTCGTTCCTTTCCCTGCCGGATCGGCCGCTACCGGGCCGACGACAAATTATCCATGAGACCGGACAGGTCCTCCAGGTTTTCCAGGCCGGCAAGCATGGAGAGCGCCGCATGGGCCCGTTTGCCGGGGAGGACGCCGGTGCTGCAGTCCAGAAATTTTTCTCCGATTTCCTCGTCGCTCAAGGGAACATCGACCGAGCCCTTCGGCCGGTCGACCCTCTCGGCGAAAATTTCTCCGTCCGCCATTTCGACCTTCACCTCGGTAAACCGCCGGTCGACGCCTTCCGCGTCCACAACGGGCAGGTCCGGGTCTTCCACCTTGGTGATTTTGTTCATAAGTGCCTGCATTTCGGGTCTTTGGACCATGTCGTCCGTAAAGCTGCGCAGGGTTACCCGGCCGTCCAGCAACCCGGCCGCAACCGCGTACTGCATGCAGAACTTGCCTTCCAGCCCGGTGTGGGCAAATTCATGGATGAGGGCCAGGAACGACCCTTTCGGCGCCCGGCACGTGACGGTGCGCACCCGGGCGGGATCCACCGGGGCGTGCCGCCGCCTGATGTTCAGAACGGCGTCGATGGCCCGGTGAGTGGCGAAGCAGCACGGGTAGCGCTTCAGGTACAGCCCCGGGGAGATCACGGCGAACGGCGCCCCGAAAGGCGGCGTTTCGGACAGGGCCACCGAATCGGCAAGGGTGGCCCAATAGCCGTCTTCTCCGGGAAATACGTCATCGGCGGCCGTGAAGCCGTCCGCAGCCAGCATGGCCGCCATGATTCCGGACTGTACCGTGAGGCCGCAGTGAAGCGGTTTGGTCATCGTGCCGAAGTTTCTGCGAAGGCCGCCGGCGGTGGATGCGGCGATTCCCAGGGCCGTCCGCACCTGTTCGGGTGGCAGGTCCATCAGTTTTGCCGCCGCCGCCGCCGCGCCCAGGACCCCGATGGTGCCGGTGGTATGCCAGCCCCGGGCGTACTGGGCGAAAGCGGTGAGGGAACCCAGCTTGTCGATGATCTCCAGCCCCGCCAGGTAGGCGACGATCACGTCCCTGCCCGATTTTTTAAGTTCCTGTCCCACGGCCAGAACCGTGGGCACCAGGACCGCGCTGGGATGCGACCGGGTGCTGGTGAGCACGTCGTCGTAGTCCACCGCGTGCGCCATGGTGGCGGTCACCAGCCCGGCGGAACCCGCGGGAAGGCGGCAGTCCGTCCCGATGACCGTGACTCCTTGCGGCACGCGTTCTTTGAGCGCGAACCGCAGGATTTTTTCGGCCACCGGCTCCCTTGCCCCGGCCAGCATGCAGGCCACGGTATCGATGATCGGCCTCCGGCCGCCGGCGACGACCGGTTCCGGCAGACCCTCGTATCCGAGCGAGCAAACAAACTCGGCGCAATCATGGCTCAGGGAAAATTTCACCAGCTTCGCCTCGATAAAATCGACCGGCGCCCACGGGATTTTTTCAAGCGCGCCTCCCCGGGTTCCGGCAGTTGCAACCTACGACTCCAGTTCCCGCCCGTCGTACTGGATGAGATCGAAAGAGGGCAGGTGGGCCATGGGCTTTTCCCGCACCTTTTCTTCCAGTACGTGGGCGACGATTCCGAAGATGCGGCCGGCGGCGAAAATGCCCTTGCCGACTTTCGGATCGAAATCCATGGCGGTCAACAGGGCGGCGATGCCGCCGTCCACGTTCAAGGGCAGCCTGCGGCCCATGATCTCCTGGGACTGTTCGGCAATCGATTCGGCCAGGCGGCCGGCGTCGTTGAAAATTCCGAATTCCCGCGCCAGGTCGAACAAGCGCGTGGTCCTCGGGTCCTGGGCGTGCGTGGGATGGCCGAAACCGGGCAGACGCTGCTTGCGCGCCTTGAAATCGGACAGGATTTCCGCCGCGGCGTCCTTGACGGACCGGCCCGCTTTTACTCCGCTCAATCCGAGATCGAACAGGACCATCGCCTCTTCGATCGCCCCTCCGTGGGAATCTCCCAGGGCCAGGATGCCCCCCGCAACGCAGGCCTGGAACTGCACGCCGCCGCTTGCGATCTGCCGGGCCGCCTGGATGGAGGGCGGCCGGACGCCGTGTTCGCTGGACGCCACCAGGATGGCGTCCAGCATCTTCTCCGCGTTCCTGTCGGGCCTCTCGCCCTTGATCAGCAGGTAGCACATGCCCGCGATGGACAGGTCCCCGATCAGGGAACGGAGTGAATAGCCGCGCACCACCACGTCGTCCGACAACGCCTTGGCGATTGCCGTACGGTACAGGATCTGATTACCGTCTTTTCCCATGCCCATCCCTCTTTAGATAAAATGCGTATTACTTTTCCCGGTGCTCCGGGTGGTCACAACCGGCGTGCATCACTTCAGAGCCTGCTGAACCAGGGGGATGATGTCGTCGTATTCATCCGCCACCAGCACCCCGACACCCCGCAGCCGCTCCTTGATTTCCGCCGTCGAGCGGCCCTTCTCCAGGATCGCCCCGGCGTGGCCGAACTTGGCCTGGCTGTGGATCTTGGTGAGGAATTCACCGCCCACGTAGGCGATCACCGGTTTTTTGATGAGCCCGGCTTCGATGTTTTCCGCCAGTTCCGTTTCGTAGCTGGTGCCCGGCTCGCAAAAAACCGCCGTGGCCTTTGTGTCCGGGTCCTTTTCGAAAAGCATGGCCAGTTCCGAAAACGAGGCCCCGATCAGGTAGTCGCCGCCGTTGCTGATGCACGTGCTGCAGCCGAAGCCGGCTTTTTTGACCATCCAGGAGGTCTCGGTGGTCATCCCGCCGCTTCGGGAGATGACTCCCACGGGGCCGGGAGCGAAGCACCGGTTTTCCTTGTTGCCGCCTATGGTGCCGATCTTGGCTTTTCCGGGGCTGATGATCCCCAGGCTGTTGGGGCCGATCACCACCGCCCCCGCTTCCCGGGCCACGGTCAGCGCTTCGCAGGCTTCGTGGATGGGAATTCTTTCGGTGATGACCACCACCAGGCCGATGCCGTTTTCCACCGCCTCGATGATCGAGTCGGCGGCCCCGCCGGGCGGAACATAGATGAGAGCGGCGTCGGGCTTTTGTTCCATCGCCGCCTTGATGCTGTCGTAGACCGGGACGTCTTCCGCGGTTTCGCCGCCCCGCCCGGGGTTCACGCCGGCCACCACATGGGTCCCGTAATTGATCATCAGGCGGGTGGCCACACGGCCCTCCCGGCCGGTGATACCGGAAACCAGCACACGCGTGTTTTCGTCGACCAGGATACTCATTTGCCCACTACCTCCCCTTGGTTTTCCCGCATCAGCGAAAGGAGCTTCTTGGCGGCCTGAACCATGGTGTATTCGTCGCTGAAATAGGAGATCCCGGCTTCCTCCAGGATGCGGCGCCCCTCGTCTTCATGGAGCCCCGCCGCCCGCACCACCATCGGGATGGTTTTGGGATCGACCCCCAGTTCCCGGACCGCCTGGACCAGCGCCCTTGCAATGACGTCCACCTGCGTGTTGCTGGAAATATTTCCCACGCGGAGAAACCCCTTGATCCCCGGCTGGGAGAGCACCGTTTTGGCGAGCCCCACCATCTTCCGTTCCGTGGGATTTCCGCCCATCTCTGTGTAGTTGCGCGGCCTTCCGCCGTGCCGGGTGACGGCGTCCATCATCACTAGGCTCCCGCCCCCGCCTCCGCACATGAACCCGATGTCGCCTTCCCCCAGTTCAAGGAACCGGGCGGTCCCGCGATAGGGGTCGAGCTGATCGATGCGGATCATCTCCAGTTCGCGTTCACTGGGCGGACGTCCGAAGTTTTCCACGCCGTAATCGTCGGTTTCGGGCAGGTCGGGGGCCTTCTTGGCGCCCTCATCGTCCACGATGAGGACGGCGTCGGCCGCCACGAACGCATCGTCGGCCGTCCGCAGAAGCGGATTGATCTCGATCAGTTTGACGTGGTACCGGCGGAACATCGCGTAGAGCTTTTCCAGCATCTCGCCGCATCCCCGCAGGCTCTTGCCGGTGACGCCGCTCGCCCGCCACATTTCCCGCGCCGCATACCCCCGGAGTCCGTGCAGGATATTGACCGGGAACGCGGAAAGGTGCGCCGCCGCCTCTTCCACTCCCATCCCGCCCTGGCAGCCCAGCAGCACGATGGGGCCGCGGGTCCGGGAATCGAAGGTGATGCTCACGTAATATTCCTGCTCCGCCGGGATGAACGCTTCCACCAGCACCTGCCGGCACGGCCAGCCTTTGACCACGGTCCCCAGGAGCTGGTCGCAGCAGGCCGCCGCTTCCTCCGGGGTATCCGCAAACTTTACCGCGCCGACCCTTCCCCGGCCGCCAACCGGCACGAGTGCCTTTACCGCCACTTTGCCGTTGATCTTTTCAGCGGCCTTCCGCGCTTCTTCGGCCGAATCACAGGCATAATTTTCCGGTACTCGAATACCGGATTTCTGCATTAATTCCTTGGCCCGGTGTTCCAGAATTCTCGCCATTCTCCGCTCCCGCTAAACCATGTGTCCACGACTGCGACTAAACCAGGAAAGCCCCCAAAACATACGCCCCCGAGATGCCCAGCACCGCTCCGACGAGCGACAGGGCGACTCCGAGGGGTCTGGGAGGAATCGCCACAGGGCAGATGTCCTGCAGCACGACAAACAGCCCGTAAAGGGCATGGAACAGGCCCACAAACAGCAGCGCATAATCCAGCCCCATCAGAAGCGATACGCTGAGACGGGCTTTTACCGTCGCGAATTGGATTGCCTTGTCGGGCGTAACAAAATGGGTCAGTATGATATGCACCGGCAACAACACCAGTAGCAGCAGACCACTCAACCGTTGCAGCAGCCAAAACCAGAACCGCAAGCCGCCCCCTCCTTTCCCTTCCTTAACTCTCCGCTACCCATTCCGAAAGCTTCGCTTAAGGGCTTGTCCGTAAATAAAACCTTTGGGCTCGCATCCGGCTTTTGGCCTGATTTTGCCGCTCCTCAATCGCAAAACCCTCGACATAGCACCAGGACCAGGCTACGCCTGCGGTTTTGCTCAATCGTCGCGACCAAATCAGTCTCAAAATCCGGCGCGATCCCGAAAAGGCTTATTTACGGACAAGCCCTAAAACCGGCCGCACGGACTTCACATGCCGGCCACGATAATCGGTACGTAAATGATACCCACCACCGCCATGGCGGCGGCGCTGATCCCCACGGTCCACCAGAAAAGCCGGCGCTGTCCGCGCGGCTTGCCCGATGCGTCGATCAGGATGAGCCTCACTCCGTTTACGGCATGAAAAACCACCGCCGCGGTCAGCATGATCTCCATGGCGAGCCAGAAAGGGGAGTGCAGGCGCTGCATCAGGCCGTCGAAATCACCCGGGTTCCTCCTGGCCGTGGAGATGACCACGATATGCACGATCAGGTACAGGGCCAGAACGGTGCCGGCGATCCGGTTGAACAGGTAGGCCAGCGTCCCGGCGCTCCACGGGGTCCGAACCCCAGGTTTTCCTCGCTCCATTGTTTCCTTCCCCCCGGCAGGTTCCACGCGGCCTAGGCCTGCCCGAACGCCTTTTTGAGCCACGAAAATTTCTCGCCCACGAGTTTCAACCGAAGCTGCGCCGAAAATTCCACCGGCGCCAGGTCCCACGGACAGGCGTCGATGCACGCAAACGCCCCGTGGCATCCCCACACCCCGTCCGGGCCGCTCAGTATCTTGCGGCGCTCTTCCCCCGCCGCGTCCCTCGGGTCGAGATAGAGCCGGTAGCCCTCCATGAGGGACATCGGCCCCAGGTACGTGTGCTTCCCTCCCGCTTCGGGACAGGCCGCAAAACAGGCCGCGCACAGGATGCACGAGTAAAATTTTTCCATGACGTCGCTCACCGCCTTGGTGATGGTCATGTCTTTTGCACCCGTCTTTTCCACCAGCCAGGGCATCACGCGGCGGTATGCGGTCCAGAAGGGTTCCATATCCACTACCAGGTCCTTGATCACCGGCAGGCCGGGAAGAGGGGCCACCACGATACAACTGCCCTTCAACTGCTGGATCCTGGTCTGGCACGCCAGCCGGGGCTGCCCGTCGATCAGCATGGCGCACGACCCGCAAACCGAACTGCGGCAGGCGAAACGGTAAGCCAGCGTGGGGTCCAGGTCGGCCCGAATCGTTTGCAGCCCTTCCAGGACGCTTGCCCCCGCCCTGGTTTCGACCCGGTATTCCTGCCATCGGTTCCCCCGGCCGGGAGAATAGCGGAATACCCTGAATTCGGTCACCACGGTTTCCTCGTCAATACGTCCGTTCTTCCGGGTGGTACTTGGTGTGGAACACATCCTTGTGCGAAAGCTCCAGTTCGTTGTCTCGGTTAAGGGAAATCAGGGAATGTTTGAGCCATCCGCGATCATCCCGTTTGGGATAGTCCCTGCGATAATGGGCCCCTCTGCTTTCCTTCCTCGCCAGGGCGGCCCTCGCGATGGCTTCCGCGAGAAGCAGCATGCCGTCCAGTTCCAGCTTGTCGACCAGTTCCATGTTGAACAGGTGGTCGTTCTGGGTGATTCGCACTCCCGCGGCACGCTCCCTGAGCGCCGGAAGGGCGGCAATCGCCTCGGTAAGGGCGGCTTCCTGCCGGAAGATGCCCACCTTCTCGTTCATCAGCGCCCCGAGCCGCCTCTTTACCTGGAGGGCGTTTTCTCCGCCCCCCCCGTTCGCCAGGGAACTCAGCCGCTTCTTTTCCTGCTCCAGCCGGTCTGCGGGCGGATGTTTCGGCCACGCCCGTTTTCCGGCGTCTGCGGCGGCCCGCGCCCCGACCCGCTTTCCGAATACGATGGTTTCCAGCAGGGAATTTCCGCCGAGCCGATTGGCGCCCTGGACGCTCACGCAGGCCGTTTCGCCCGCGGCGTACAGGCCGTCTATCCCGGTGAGTCCGTCCACGGTGGTTTCGATTCCGCCCATCGAATAGTGCTGGGCGGGCTGGATGGGGATCGGCTCTTCGATCATGTCCGCCTTTGCGAACCGGAGGGCCAGTTCCCGGTTTTTCGGCAGGTAGCTGAGTATCTTTTTGGCCCCCAGGTGCCGGAGGTCCAAATAGACGTACTGCTGGCCGCTAATTCCCCGTCCTTCTTCTATTTCGGTCTGGATGCCGCGCGATACGATGTCCCGCGTGGCAAGCTCCAGCCGCTTCGGGGCGTACTTCGCCATGAACCTTTCGCCTTCGGAGTTCAGCAGGTAGGCCCCCGTGGTGCGGCAGGCTTCACTCATGAGGATATTGGTGCCGAAAAGCGACGTGGGATGGAACTGGACGAACTCCATGTCCATGAGCTTCGCCCCGGCCTTCAGGGCGAGGGCCATCCCGTCTCCGGTGGTGTTCAGGGCGTTGGTCGACCGGGGGTAGTACACCTGTCCGTATCCCCCGGTGCACAAGACGATGGACTTGGCGGAGACGAAGTAGTCCTTCCCGGTCTTGAGGTCTACGGCGGTGAGGCCCAGGATGGATCGGTCCTCGACGGTCAGCGACGTTACGAACCATTCGTCGTAGATGTGTATTCCCTGGCCGAGCGCATGTCCGTACAGGGTGCGCACGATCGTATGCCCGGTGCGGTCCGCCGTAAAAATGCTCCGGGGATAGCGCTGCCCGCCGCTTCCTTCCGGTTTCTGGTAGTATTTTCCGTCCTCCGTCCGGCTGTAGAGCAGCCCGAACCTTTCCAGTTCCAGTACGTCGCGCCCGCCGCTTTCGCACAGGATCTCGATGGCGTCTTCGTCCCCCAGGTAGTCGCTCCCCTTGACGGTGTCGAAGGCGTGGGCCTGCCAACTGTCGTTGCTGTGGAAGGCGGCGTTGATGGACGTCGCCATGCAGGACTGGGTCCGGATGGGGTGCACCTTGCTGATCACGGCCACGTCCTTGACCGTTCCGGCGGCCTCCACGGCCGCCCGTAAGCCAGTCGCACCCGCTCCGATTATCAATACCTCGTGCTTGATCGCTTCCATGTCATTCCCCGCCGCCCATCCTGGCCAGGCTTCCCGGTACTTCCCTGGTCCCCGCCAGCGCCGGGGGCCAGTGGATGTACCGGTACTGCGTATCTTTGATCCCCAGCATTTCGTAGCAGCCGTCCAGCCTGTTCCCGACTTCTTTCATGACCGCGTCGTAGAGCGTGGCGCCGGTCGAATCGATGGTCACTATCAGCGCCCCCAGGCTTTGCACCTCCAGCTCCCATACCGCTTCCGGCAGGCCCAACTGCGGCCAGTGAACGGCCTTGACGGCCTTGACGCTTTGAGCGTAAACGCTGCCGCACCCTCCCGTGGCCGACAGGAAAACCGCCCCGTACTGCTTCATTGCGTGCACCGCTTCGCGCCCCATTCCCCCCTTGCCGATAAGGAGCCTGACGCCGAACTCCCCCAGAAGGCGCGGCGTCTCCAGCGTCAGGCGGTAACTGGTGGTGGGGCCGATGGAAGCGATCTCCCAGCCGCCGTCGGCCGACCGGCGCGAAACGGGCCCGCAATGCCATACCGCCGAACCCTCCAGCTTCATCGGTATGGCCTCCCCCGCATCGGCGCTGGCGAACAACTGTTCGTGCGCCCTGTCGCGCATGGTGTGCACGGTGCCGTCCAGGTACACCACGTCTCCGGTTCGCAAAGAGGCGACCTGCTCTCCGGTTACCGGTACGGTCAACCGGTAAACGCCGTTACTCATTTGCATCTCCTCCATGTCGCGTGATCCACCGGACGTTTCCACCGCCGTCGATGCGCGCGGTCGCAAAACGGTTCGGCCAGCAACTGAAAGCAATCGCCACCGG
>LUZZ01000141.1 GCA_001603845.1 Syntrophobacterales bacterium Delta_01
CTGATATTGAGTTATCTATATGCTCTTTTCTTAGTTCACCATGCAATATAAAAGTCAAGATCTCGTCATCTGAAATACTACTTCTAGTGTGCGAGATTTGATATTTTTCAAAGCAGTCCAGCCAGAATTCACTTATCTTCTGTGTTGGAAGATATGAGCTCTCTATCTTCGCAGCGAAACCATCTACGCCTATTGGCAATACAAAGCCATATTTCGACAATATGTACACTTCCTTCTTTGAAGGGGCATTTCCAATTATGAAATAGGTCTTCTTTTTTAAGATTGGTGAAGAAAAGAGTAATTTTTCAATATCAACATCGTACAGAGAATATCCAATAAATACAATAGCACTACTTTGTTCAAGATCTTTTTTGAAATAATAATACCAAGGCGAGTTTACAAAAGAATCAGGAGATACGTAGGATGTTCTTGTCAATTTGAACTTGGTATCTAAATCATTTTCAGATACAGAAACGATACTGCCATTCAAGTGGATGCAACAATTCTTCTTCTTATAGAATTCCATTGGGTTGTCATCAGCAGTCAATGAGTAAATAATTTTCTTAGAAGCTAATGCCGATTTCTCAATGCAGTCATCGTAATTTGTTGTATATATTCGCTTCCAGCTCTTGGAAGATATTGTGCGGTGGTAGGGTTTGGTCGAGAGGATAGTAAAGTGTTGCTTTAACAGATCTAACAGATCTGATTTGCTATTGTAAGTCAAATAGTAATCTGACACATAGGAAAGATCATTATCCTTCTCAATGCCTGCTAATCTTGAAATCAAGTTCGCCAATTTTTTCGCAATGGGAGGGGATTGTTTTAAAGCATTCTCGGCTCCATCGGAAAATCCTGCGCCTGTAAATAGAATGGCAGTCCCTGTGTTTATTATAGATATCAGTCTATCTATTGCTTCGTTATCAACATTTGTGGTCCGAGGGCTGCCAGAAAGTTTCATTCTGCTCTCCCATACCTGAAAATATCCGGATTTTCCCCTTTAGGCATGTAGCAAGTGTGCTTTATGAAGACGTCAAGTCTCCGCTAAGTGTATATGGAATAGCACCGGGTCAGGCACGAAAAAGGAATTTAAACTGCATGTTTCACCCGACTTGTGGGTAGCTCGGACAAATTGTTGCCGGGTTCGAAGCGCAGGAGGATTCGCAAAAAGCCTGACCGAGTTGTCAGTTCGAAAGCTGGATATACTACTCGGTGCCTATACTACATCCAGCATGCAGTTAACGCAACCGCTCAAAATAGTTTGCCACAAAGTGAACTCCCTGAAAAGTCAGAATATGATTCGGATTTCTTGTTTACAGCCCATTAGGTTGGTGTTCGCTTCGCTCACTCCAACCTACCGGGTTGCCGGGCTACATCAGAATCCCCACGATGGCTCCGGTCATCAGGGAGGCCAGAACGCCCGCGAGCAAAGCTTTCACACCCATGGAAGCGATCTCGGCTCTCCGCTCCGGGCATAGCGAACTGAGTCCGCCAACCAGGATTCCCAGGCTGCCGAGATTCGCAAAACTGCACATCGCATAGGTCATGATCAGGCGACTCTTCTCTCCAAGCAGGCCCTCCGCCATCTTGGACATATCGATATAGGCCAGCAACTCATTCAGTACTACCTTGGTTCCCATCAGCGACCCTGCGGTCGTGGCTTCCCGCCATGGAATTCCGATGAGCCAGACAACCGGCGCCATCAGGATTCCCAGAATGCGTTCCAGGCTGATGGGCAAGCCGCCCACTTCCGGCAGGCACCCGAGTCCGATGTTCACCAGCTTGACCAATGCTACAAAAACGATGAGGATCGCCACAATGTTGAACAAGAGCTGCAGTCCATCCCAAGTCCCCCTGACCAGCGCATCCATGGCGTTTGATGCCCCGTCCCTAGGCATCTCGCCTCCAAGGGTCGGGGCAGCGGTTTCAGGAACAATAATGGAAGCCAGGACGAGTGCAGCCGGAGCATGGATGACCGAGGCCGTGAGGATGTGTCCGAAAGCGTCGGGGATGACGCCCTGCAATAGCGTCGAATAGAGCATCAACATGGTCCCGGCAATGCAGGATAACCCGACCGCCATCATTGCGAACAGTTCACTACGGCTGAGTTGGCGCAGATAAGGGCGGATGAGCAAAGGAGATTCGATCATACCCAAAAATATACAGCCCGACACGACCACGCCCAGAGCCCCGCCAATTCCCATGGTCTTGCGCAGACACCAGGAAAACGCCCGTACGACCAGGGGCAGGATACGCCAATAGTATAACAGTGCGGAGAGCGCTGCGATCACGATCACCAACGGCAATGCCTGAAATGCCAGGATAATGGACGCTCCCGGCTTGACTTGAGGAAACGGAGCCGGCCCTCCGCCCAAGAAGCCGAAAACGAACGAGGTGCCGGCCTGTGTCGCATCCTGCAACGCCGTGACAATGAGGTTGAGCTCAATGAACACTCGCCTGGAGAACGGCGTTTTAAGCATTAGTAAAGCAATCAAGAATTGGAGCACTAATCCCGCGATCACCGGTCGCCGTGAGACGCCCCGGCGATTCTCACTCACAACCCAAGCCGCTGCGAGCAAGGCAAGCATTCCCAACACGCCATGCACCATTCGCCGTTTCCTCTTTGCAGATGATCATATATTCCATAAGGCGGACCAGGCTTTGAAAGCGAATTCGGATAACGTCAGCACATTGCGACTTCCAGTAAGAACCGGGTGGGCGCGGTTTTCAGTGCCCACCATCCTTCATACATAAAGTTGATGTCTTCGGTGGGCACGATAAAGCCGTGCCCGCCCTACATTAATTCCCATTTATAATTTGAATAGCGATACTTTTAAAATAGTCGGATGTCAATCATAAGGATGGCAACCTCTTATGTACGCTCAGGTTATCTTTCCGCAAAGTGCCCCCCCTGCAAAGCCAGGATATCATTCAGGCTTCCTGCTTGCGGAAAGGAAGCCCGCCGCAATCGGTACAATCCTTAAGAAGTCACCACCAAAATTATCCTTATTCTCGCCTGGATAGCTGAAGTGGCTCAGAACCGTATCGTTTGTAAACATTCAATTTTTCGCCATCGTTCACCACGTCAAATTGTTTTCTAAGATGCCGCTCCAGGTCGGACATGGAAATACCGGTAGAGGTTTCGATGACGATGCGACGCACCGGCCGGAATCTTCGGGTGAGCAGGTGGTGGAGCACTCCGAGGTAGGACTGCATGGCGGGAGCGGTTTCCGGAACGTGGAAGACGAGGTTTTTCCCGTTCCGCCGCGATTCCATCACCAGCCTTCGGCCGTGATAGACCAGGTGGGTGCCGGGGACCCGGCGGGGGAGTTTTCCCTTGAGCGCGTCCAGCCGCAGGCCGCAGGCGGATGCCGAGTCCGTGGCGCAGATCCAGTACACGGAACCTTCCGGGAATTTTTTGCGCAGCACGCGGAAGGCTTCGGGGGAAATGAACTGCGGGCCGGGCACGCCTTCAAAGAAATAGCCGGTCAGGACTTCCCCGGAAAGCTCCATCAGCCGCAGGGCACTGAAAATATTTCTCCAGGCGAACGCGGGCAGCTCGTTTTGCAGCAGTTCGCGAAACAGGATGCCGTAGCGGTCCAGGAGCAGCCGCGCCCGGTCCTTTTCGCGCTCGACCCGTTCCAGGAGATCCTCGTCACGTTCCGGCCACCGCACGCGCATCCACCCGCCGGCCATCGGGAGCGCCCCCTTCCACATGGACAGGGCGGTCCTTGCGCCGCGGCGTCGCCTGCGGCTGCGGCCGGCCATCAGCGCCTCCGGGTCCGGCACCTTGAAGTGGTTATCGATGCCGTGGCGAAGGGCGGCGAAGGTATCATTGGTGATCTCCCCCCGCCAGACTCCTTCCCAAAGCGCTTCGGCAAGTTTCCCGGGTCCGCCGGGGTAGAGGCCCGCCAGGGTGGAAAAATCGTAGCGCGCGGCCGGACCACCAGCAAAGAGCCCGGCAAGCTCCGCGTCGTGTTCCGGTTCTTCGGATTCGCTTTCCGCCGCTTTCGCGGAGAGCGGCACGAGCCGCAGGTGCGGCCCGGGGAAACCCGGCGCTTCCCGCTGCCCGGCAGAAATTTCCGGATCGAGCGGCGTGCGGGAGTTTTCGGGTGAAGAATTTTTATCTTTGCCGCTCCGCAGGGAGCCCCGCCCGCTTTCGCCTTCCTCCTGCAAGAGGTCGAGGTCCGGTTCGAAACAGAGCGCCACCCGCCGCCCCGGCATGCCGATCCATCGCAGGTCGCTTTGCTGCATGACGGAATCCATCCAGGAAGGATCGTAGGGCCGGAGGCGGGCCGGGAAAATTTCCGTTTCCCAAAGCTCCGCCGGGACGGGAAAGCCGGCAAGCTGCTCGATTCTTTGCAGCAGCCCGTCGGGGCCCGCTTCGGCTTCCGGCGTCGCAAGCCCCTGCCACCGCGCCAGGAAAGGCTGGAGCTGGTCGATACCCAGGGCGGTGAACACCGGTACGGCCGCCGCGCGGGAAATCCGGAGCATCACTTCGTAGTTTTGGCTGTCGCAAATGAAGTCCCGCGCGTCATTTGCCACGAGAGGCCCCGAGACGAGCCGTTCCGCATCCACCAGGGCTTCAACGGCCGCCGGCATCTCTTCGTCCAGGCCGAGGGTTTCCCGAACGAAGTCGATCCGCCTGGGCGCATAGAATTGGAGCCATTCCGAGAGGATCGACGTGAACAGCTCGTCGCGGTCCTCGGCTGCGGGATCGAAGTCCCCCGGCCGCGAAAGGATCTCCCGCAGGCGGGAAGCGGGGATAATTTCCCCCGAATCCGGCCGCGAGGGGGAAAGAGTTTCGATATCCCAATTAAAACCATAGCTTATGCGAGAAAGGTTTTCGATCGCCACGATCAGCGGCCCGGCCGCCCGCGGCGGGTGAATGCGCGCCAGCCTGCCGGCGGCGGACTCCACCACGGCTTGCGGGTCGAGGTCGTAATCGCGCCGCATGGCTTCGAGCAGCCTCTCCCATTCGGGCAGAGGCACCAGGAGCCGCTCCTTCACCCATTCGACGAGGTCCGGGGCGCTGTCCGGCGAATACCCGGGGCTCAGCCGCTGGCGCTTCAGCTCGAATTGTTCGGCAACCTCTTTGGAAACCGCCGGACGCAGTTCCGGGATGGAGACCACCTCGTGCAGGAGGTCCGTCCGGAGCTTCGATCCCCTGCCCGTCCGCGGCTGGTCGTCCATGTACATGTACTGGTTGATCTGGGGCCAGGTGATGGACTGCGCCATGGGGCTCGGGTGGCCGGTATACGCTTCCGACCGGGCGATGATGCCCGCTTCCAGGTCGGCCAGGACTTTCCCCAGCCCCGCGAGGTCCAGTTCGTCGTTCAGGCAGGTGCGCCAGGCTTCGAGCAGGATGGGGAAATCCTCGTAGCCCAGCACGGAATCCAGCAGTTTTTGCGAGCGAAGGCGGCTCAGCCACAGCGGCATGCGTTCGTTCAGGCGATTGCGAGTCAAAAGCAGCGCCCGGCCGGCGCATTCCCGAAACCGCGCCCCGAAAAAACCGGAACCTTCCAGCTTTTTCCTGATAAGCTTCGAAAAATTGGCGCGGGTCACCAGGGAGAGGATTTCTTCCCCGTCCAAATCGTGGGGAAGCTGCAGCATGATGCAGTCGTTTCCCGGAAAAATTTCCGGCACGGTCCCGTAGCGGCCTTCCCACGCGGCTTCCAGGGCCATGGCGAACGGCCGGTTGATCCGGCCGCCCCACACGGTGTGCAGCACGATCTGGTTTCCGGGATACCCGCCGGGGCCGGCCCCCACGTGCTCGACCAGCAGGTGGTGCCGGTGGGGAAGCGGACACCCGGTGGCTTCCTTCTGGCGCGCCAGGAAGGCAATGAGCCGGCCCAGGGCGGCGCGGTCCAGGCTGCGAAGACCGAACAACGGGTCTCCGGGACGAAACCCGGACAGCCGGGCGGAGAGCAGCCCGGCAAGCCCCTCCCCTGCCCCGGTTTCCATGAGGGACGCAGGGGGAAGGAGAGCTTTCACCTCGGGGTCTTCGAGCAGGTCTTCGGCCGCTTCCAGAAAATCCGCAATCCGTTCGGAAAAATGAGAATCGCGCAGGTTTTCTTCCGCTTTCCAAAAGGGAGGCGCCGCGGCCCCCGGCCGGGCCGGAACGGCGAACACGTCGTTGTGCGTGATCCGCTCGATTTTCCAGTTCTGGGTGCTCAAAGTAAACACCTGGCCGATCTTGGCCTCCCAGACGAACTCCTCGTCCAGGTCTCCGATTCGCGCCCCGCTTTCCTGGTGGCGCAGGTGGAAATAGCCCCGGTCGGGAATGGTGCCGCCCGAAAAATACACCGCCTGGAGCGCGCCCTTTCGCGCCGCGGCCGTATTGTCGAGCTTATCCACGGCGATCCGCGCTTTGAGCTCGCGCAGGCGGCTCCCGGCATACCGGCCCGCCAGCATCTCGACGACCAGGTCGAACTGCCCGCGGCCGAGCGTATGGTAGGGAGCGCTGGTCCGGAGCACGGCGTAGAGGCCGTCGAGGTCCCAGGTTTCCACCCCGGTCATGGAAACGATGACCTGGGCGAGCACGTCCAGCGGGCACACCACGGGGCGCACTTCTTCGATGTCCTGCGCGAGGACGCTCCCCGCCAAAACGGCGGCGTGCAAGACGTCCGTGGAATCCACGGGGAAAAGCGTTCCGCGGCTCACCTCCCCCACCCGGTGCCCCGCCCTGCCGATCCGCTGGATGGCGGAAGAAAGCGACGGCGGTGCCTGGAGCAGGACCACCTCGTCCAGTGCCCCGATGTCGATGCCCAGTTCCAGCGAGTTGGTGGCGACGATGGCGCGCAGTTCCCCGGCCTTGAGCTTTCTTTCCACTTCGGCGCGGATTTCGCGGGAAAGAGACCCGTGATGGGCGTAGGCCACGGGTTCCGTTTCGTCCTCGTTCAGCAGGTGCGTCAGCTTTTCGCACAGCCGCCTGCTGTTGGCGAAAATGAGGGTCGAACGGTTTCTCGAAACCACATCTTTTATTTCGTGCACGAAAGGCTGCCAGAAGGAGTCGCCTCCGCCGCCGGGAGCGTCGGGGAAGCGGACGGCGATGGCGTAGTCTTTCTTCTGGGAAGAGGACACGATGCGCACCGGCCTGGCGGAGTAGCCGGGGTTGCGGGGATCGCCCGTCATGCGGTACCCGCCGACGAACCGGGCCACCGTTTCGGGCGGCCGGACGGTGGCCGAAAGGGCGATGCGCTGGAATTCGCCGCAAAGCGGCACCAGCCGGTCGATGCCGGTGATGAGGTGCACGCCGCGCTTGCCGTCCACCACCGCGTGGATTTCATCCAGGATCACCGTCCGGATCCCGGTCAAAATGGACCGGCCTCCGTGGGAACTCAACAGCAGGTTGAGGCTTTCCGGCGTGGTGATCAGGATTTCGGGAGGCTCGCGCAGCATCCGCCGCCGCTCGGACTGGGGCGTGTCGCCGCTTCGTATGGCGATTCCGATGGATGGCAGGGACTCGCCAGCCCGCTTGAAGACCGTCCGGATCTCGGAAAGGGGCCTCGCCAGGTTCCTGCGAATGTCGTTATTGAGCGCCTTGAGCGGGGAAACGTAGAGCACGCGGGTCCCGCCCGCCGGCCACCGGCCGGTAATCAGCGCGTTTACGGCCCACAGGAAGGCGGCCATCGTCTTGCCGCTTCCGGTCGGCGCGGTGACCAGGACGTGCTCCCCGGCCGCGATGTGCGGCCAGGCCAGCGCCTGCACCTCGGTGGGCGTGCCGGCGGATTCGGCAAACCAGCTCGCCACGAGAGGGTGGAAACCACTGAGAGGAGATCGATTTTTATCCATAGGCCATGCGCGTTCGCTCAAGTCTTATCATTATAGTGGTTTCAACCCTTTTTCGGTACGATTTCGGCCGAGGAAAAGGAAGGTTTTCGGCGACCGGGCACAAGGCCGGCAGATCGATGCTTTAAGACAGCGGGGGTGCTTCGCGCGGGGCTGTTGCTCAAAACCAAAATTTCAGTAGGAGGCCGCCAAAAGTACGGACTACTCCCCTCCCCTGGCGGAGGGGCAGCAATGTTGTTGGCTTTAAGCTCCTCCCCCTTTGATGGGGGAGGCAAGGTGGGGGTGAAAAACCGAGCGATATCACCCCCCTGCCCCTCCCGCCAAGTGAAGGGAGTTCATGGAGCGCCGCCCCTGAAGTCAACAGCATTGGGGAGGGGATTGGGTCGTAAGTACCCGGAAATACAACACCCTCCCCTAACCCCTCCCATCACAGGGAGGGGGATTTTCGTTCGTTCCACTATGGATGAACCTTAATATTCTTAATATACTTTTGGGCAACAGCCCCGCGCCCACAGCCCCCCATTCTTCCACGCCGCTTCGCGGCTCAATTCGGCACTGCCCCCAAATCACCGGCGGCAGGCTCCGACGTAGTCATTCCCATGATTGCCGGTCCTGCGGTGGTACTGGGGCGGCCGCTACTTTTTCTTCGCGTTTTCGGCACGCAACACATCCAGGAGTTCCATCTGGTCATCCTGAATTTCGACCAGCAACTCCCACTGGTGCGACATGATGTGATCGATTTTCTGGTGCAGGTGCCGTATCTCCAGTTCCGCCTTGAGATTCACCTGGTAATCGTGCGTCGCGCGCAGGCGGTCTCTTTGTTCCTGGCGGTTCTGGCTCATCATGATGATGGGGGCCTGGATCGCTGCAAGGCAGGACAGCACCAGGTTCAGGAGGATATACGG
>LUZZ01000515.1 GCA_001603845.1 Syntrophobacterales bacterium Delta_01
CCCGCCCTGCGCTTCGCGCTCTCATAGAATTCCACCACTCCCCGGAACAGCCCCTGGGGCATTACGATCATGATGAGGATGAGCATCAGCCCGTAGACGATCATTTCGTATTCGCTGAAAACGGAAAGGGTCTCGGGCAAAACGGTGAGGACCGCCGCTCCCAGCAGGGCGCCCCACACGCTTGCCATGCCGCCGATCACCACCATGGTGACGATGCGCACCGACTCCAGGAACCCGAACGAGCCGGGGCTGATAAAGCTTACCAGGTGCGCGTACAGAAAGCCGGCCACGGCGGCCAGCACCGCGCTCAAAACGAATATGTGCACCTTCATCCGCCCGGTGTCGATTCCCATGGAAGAGGCCGCCCGTTCGCTGTCGTGGACGGCCTTGAGCGCGCGCCCGATCCTGGAATCGATGAGCCGCTCGCACAGGAAGACGGCCAGGATCGCCGCTCCCCACGCCAGGAAGAAGAAGTTGCGCGGGGAGGCAAAGGAAAGCGGGCCGATCTCCAGCGAAGGGATGCCCACCAGGCCGGAATCCCCCCCGGTGAGGACCGACCACTGGCGGAACACCACGTAGCCGATCATGCCGAAACCGAGCGTCCCCATGCCCAGGTAGAACCCGCTGAGCGTGAGCAGCGGCAGGGCGATCAGGAAGGCGCACACGGCGGTAATCACCACGGCGGCCGCCAGGGCCGGCCAGGGCGACCAGTGGAAATGGACGGTCAGCACCCCGGTGGCGTAGGCCCCCAGGCCGTAGAAGGCGGCATGGCCCAGCGAAATCTGCCCGGCATATCCCATCAGCATGTTCAACCCCAGCGCCAGCAGGGCGTTGATGCCGATGAAGGTCAGCAACTGGAGCTGGTAGGGGCTGGAAACCAAGAGCCCCGCCGCCAGGACGGCCGCTGTGAGGACGAGGTAGCGCATGTTCCCTTTCGGTTTAGAATCGTTGCACGGCGGCCTTGCCCAGCAGGCCGGCGGGCCGGAAATAGAGGATCAGGAGCAGCAGCACGAAGGCGCAGGCGTCCTTGAGGCCCGAGGAGACGAAGCCGACCCCCAGGGCTTCCAGGATGCCGAGAAGAAGCCCCCCGAAAACCGCCCCCCAGGAACTTCCCAGCCCCCCGATCATGGCCGCGGAAAACCCCTTGAGCCCCAGGACCATCCCCATGTCGTAGCTGCTCATGCTCACCGGCGCGATCAGCACACCGCCGAGCCCGCCCATCGCCGCGCTCATGGCGAAAGCCAGCATCACCATCCGGTCGGTGGGGATGCCCACGATGCCCGCGGCCTTCCGGCTGATGGCCGTGGCCAGCATCGCCCGGCCGGTAAGAAACCTTTTATGGAAAATATGGAGCCCGGCCACCACCAGGAAGGTGAACGCCAGGATCCAGACGCTCTGGGCAAGCAGGGTCGCCCCGCCGATTTCAATGGGCGGGTGGGCGGTGTACGAAGGGGAGCCGTGGGCGTCCTTCCCCCACACGATCATGGCGACGCCGCGAAGCAGTATGGAGGCCCCCACGGTGATGATCACCAGCACGATGGGGTGGGGCTTTTTCACGCTGCGCAGCGCCCACCTCTCCAGCAGCAACCCGGCGGCGGCGGTCACCGCCACCGCCCCGACAAGGGCCGCGGGCAGAGGCAGGTCGAACCCCTTCCAGAAAGAAATGAGGCTCAGAGCGCCCACCATGACGAACTCGCCGTGGGCGAAGTTGATCAGGCCGGTGCTGCTGTAGAGCATGGAAAAACCGAGGGCGATGACCGCGTAAATCGCCCCGTTGGTCACCCCGGAAAAAAGATACTGGAGAAG
>LUZZ01000516.1 GCA_001603845.1 Syntrophobacterales bacterium Delta_01
CCCCCTCCCCCTGCCCCTCCCGCCAAGGGAGGGGAGTTCATGGAGCGTCGCCCCTAAAGTCAACGGCATTGGGTGCTCTCTTCCCCCGACCCTCCCGCGCGAAGAAACGCCACGCGAGGGGGGCGCGGAGGACCGCTGCGGGCCAAAACCTCCCGCCGGGTCCCGTCTCGTTAATAAACCTTAAAAAACGCCTTCGCACCCGAACCGCAGACGGGGCACGTGTCGGGAACGCCGTTCGCGCACGTGTAGCCGCATACCGAGCACACGTAGTAGTCGGCGTCCTCCATGCCGTCCATGTTCTTGAGGGCAGTGCGGTAAAGAGATGCGTGGACGGCTTCCACGGCGTTGGCGTAGGAGAAGCTCCGGTGGGCCTCCTTGTTGCCCTCTTCTTTTGCCGCCTTGATCATATCCGGATACATGTCGGTAAATTCGTAGGTCTCGCCTTCGATTGCGGCCTGAAGGTTCTCGGCCGTGGTTCCGATCTTTCCCAGCGCTTTCAGGTGAGCGTGTGCATGAACGGTTTCCGCTGCGGCAACCGCCCGGAAAAGCTTCGCAGCCTGTTTGTGGCCTTCCTGGTCGGCCTGTTTGGCAAACGCGAGATATTTCCGGTTGGCCTGTGATTCCCCTGCAAAAGCCTCAAGAAGATTGCGCTCGGTCTTTTTTTCCATCGTTTTCCTTTCTCTCAGGATTTGTCGTTCACAACACCCGAATTTAAATTTGTGCGGCGTCTCAGCCCCTTGGCCGGGCCGGCCGCCTCTTTTTTCCCCGTTTCCTGTTTGCGTCCCGCCTTCCTGATGTGGGACTCCCTCTCTTCTTCGGCCATTTTCCTGATCTTGAAGGCCGAATCCCTCAAAAACCCGTAAAGGACCCCGCACCCGACGTCCTCCCGCAATGCATCCCCCTGGTCGGCGATCTCCGCCATCAGGTCAGCAAGATGGAGCGTCTTTTCCAGCATCTCGTCGCACGTTTTCATCCGGCAACTCCCCCAAACGGTGATGCCTGTCTCTATTGGCAATGTCCGTACCAGAGGGATACAATCCGATTAATAGCTTTACTTTCAATTAGTTATGAAGGCAAGCGGCACGCCGGCAGCCCAGGAATTCCGGCCAATGCGAGACAGTGGTGAGACAGTTCGGGAGAGAAAGCACGGCGGACGGGGCGGGCGGAGCGTTGCCGCGCCCGCACCGCACCGGGCGGGGGATGTGTCTCAGGATGGAATTCGAGACAGAAGCGTCTCAAGAGACAATTTTTAGAGACACCCTGAAAGGTTCGTTTCTTTTTCAGAAAAATTCGGGCCCTTTTGACTCCGGCTCGCCTCCCGCAATCTCCGGGTTCCGGTCTAGGAACCGGTACAGGGTGGCGCGGCCGATGCCCAGCAGCTTGGCGGCCCGGGACCGGTTGCCTCCCGACTTGGCCAGGGCGGCCAGCACCGCTTCGGAGGTAAGCCGGCATTCGGGACCGGGCCGGGAGCGGCTGCAAACCGCCTCCCGAAGCTCGGGCGGCAGGTGTTCGGGCCGGATGGTCGCGGACCGGGATTTTACCAGGGCAAAATGAATTGCGTTTTGCAGCTCGCGCACGTTTCCGGGCCAGGGGTAGTCCATCATGAGCGAAAGCGCGTCGGGGGAGAGCCCGGCGGCCTTGCGGCCGCTCTGGACGGCCTGCTTGATGAAGTGGGCGGCGAGGAGCGGGATGTCGTTTTTGCGCTCGCGAAGGGCGGGGATGCGGATGGGAACGACGCTCAGGCGGTAGTAGAGATCTTCCCGGAAATTTTGTTTTTCCATCTCGCGCCTCAGGTCCATGTTGGTGGCGCTGATCACCCGCACGTCCACCGAAATGGTGTTTTCGCCGCCGACCCGTTCGAAACTGCCTTCCTGGAGCACGCGCAGGAGCTTCACC
>LUZZ01000142.1 GCA_001603845.1 Syntrophobacterales bacterium Delta_01
CTCCTGCGCCGCGGGTTGTACAAAATCCTAATATGTTAAATATAACATATTGCAATCACTAGTAAATACGCTAAACTCGAAGCGTTATTCTCCCCCATGGCGGTGTTCCGGAAACCGATTCCGGCAAAAGAATGGAATGTTTTGCAGCAGCCTTTTGCAGAAGGAGGGTCCGATGCTTCTTAACCGAAGGGACTTCTTAAAGGCGACGGGGGCGGGGTTTGCCTACCTTTCCCTGTCGCAGATGGGCTTCGACATGAGGCCGGTGAAGGCGTATGCCGCCGGGCTCAAGATGGACGGGGCCAAGGAAGTCATCAGCGTCTGTCCGTTTTGTTCGGTAAGCTGCCACATCATCGCCCATGTCAAGGATGGCAAGCTGGTCAACACGGAGGGCGATCCCGATTATCCCATCAACCAGGGTGCGCTGTGCGCCAAGGGCGCGGCCATGCTCTCGCTCACCCGCAACCCGCACCGCGCCATGAAACCCATGTACCGCGCCCCCTACAGCGACAAGTGGGAGGAAAAGAGCTGGGACTGGATGCTCGACCGCATTGCGGACCGCGTCAAGGAGAGCAGGGATAAGGACTTCATCGAGAAAAACGAAAAAGGCCAGCGCGTCAACCGTCTCGAACACGTGTTTGCGCTCGGCACTTCGCACATGGACAACGAAGAATGTTCTCTGGTGCACCAGGCGATGCGGGCGCTGGGGGTCGTCCACATGGACCATCAGGCCCGTATTTGACACAGCGCCACGGTAGCGGCTCTGGGAGAGTCGTTTGGACGCGGCGCCATGACCAACCACTGGATCGACATCAAGAACGCGGACGCCATCCTCATCATGGGGAGCAACGCCGCCGAGCACCATCCCATTTCGTTCAAATGGGTGCTGGACGCCAAGTCCAGGGGCGCGGTGGTCATGCACATCGACCCCAAGTTTTCCAGGACCTCGGCCCGGTCGGATTTCCACGTTCCCCTGCGCTCCGGCACGGACATCGCCTTCCTGGGCGGAATGATCAACTACATCATAGAAAAGAACAAATATTTTAAAGACTACGTGGTCAACTACACCAACGCTTCCTTCCTGGTGGACAAGAAGTTCGATTTCAAAGACGGCCTTTTCACGGGCTACGATCCCAAGACCCGCAGCTACGACCGCAGCAAGTGGTCCTACGAGCTGGACGAGAACAAGGTTCCCAAAAAAGATCCCAACCTCAAGAACCCGCGCTGCGTGTTTCAGCTCATGAAGAAGCACTATTCCCGCTATACGATGAAAAACGTGTCCGAGATCACGGGCGTATCGCCGGAAAATCTCAAGAAGGTCTACGACAACTACGCCGCCACCGGTACCCCGAACAAGGCGGGGACCGTGCTCTACGCCCTGGGCTGGACCCAGCACACGGTGGGCGTCCAGAATATCCGTTCCGCCGCGATCATCCAGTTCCTGCTGGGGAACATCGGCATTGCGGGCGGGGGCATCAACGCTCTGCGCGGGGAGCCCAACGTGCAGGGTTCGACCGACCACACCCTGCTCTACCACCTCGTTCCGGGCTACATGGCCATGCCCGTGGCGGACTGGCAGACCCTGGAGGACTACCACAAGGCCAATACGCCGGCCAGCCACGACCCGCAAAGCGCCAACTGGTGGCAGAACAAGCCCAAGTATTTCAACAGCCTGCTCAAGGCATGGTACGGCGACAACGCCACCAAGGAAAACGGCTTCGGCTACGGCATGCTGCCCAAGGTGGAAAAAGGACGGGATTATTCGTACCTGTTCCTGTTCGACCGCATGTACAACGGGAAGGTCAAGGGCGGTTTCATCCTGGGGCTCAACCCGATGAACAGCGTCCCGAACAGCAACAAGCTCCGCAAGGCGCTCGACAAGCTCGACTGGCTGGTTTCCGTCGACGTGCACAACACCGAAACGTCGGACAACTGGCACCGGCCGGGAGTCGATCCCAAAACGGTGAAAACCGAAGTGTTCCTGCTTCCCTCGGCGCACCGGCTGGAAAAAGACGGCTCGGTGACCAACAGCGGCCGCTGGATGCTGTGGCACTACGAGGCCGCTCCTCCTCCGGGAGAGGCGCGCACCTTCGGCACCATGTTCGTGGACCTCATGAACCGCATCCGGCAGCGCTACAAAGACAAGCCGGGGGCTTACCCGGATCCCATCCTCCAGCTCGACTGGCCGGGGAAATACAACGCGGAAGAGGTCGCCAAAAAGATCAACGGCTACTTCACGCGCGACGTCAAGATCGGCGACAAGGAATACAAGAAGGGGCAACTGGTTCCGAGCTTTGCCGTCCTCCAGGAGGACGGTTCGACCAACAGCCTCAACTGGCTCTACACGGGAAGCATTTCCGAAAAGGACGGCATCAAGGCCAAGAAGCGCGACCCGGCTCAGACGCCCATGCAGGCCGCCATAGGGCTCTATCCCAACTGGGCGTGGTGCTGGCCGGTCAACCGCCGCATCCTCTACAACCGGGCCTCGGTGGACCTCCAGGGCAAATCCTACAACCCGGCCAAGACGGTCATCGAGTGGGACGGCAGCAAGTGGGTGGGGGACGTGCCCGACGGCGGCTGGCCTCCTCTTGCCACCGGCAAGGGCAAGCTTCCCTTCATCATGACAGTGCACGGCTACGGGCAGATCTTCGGGCCGGGCCGCATGGAAGGGCCGTTCCCGGAACATTACGAGCCGGTGGAAACTCCGGTCACCAGGCACCCGTTCTCCAAACAGTTGCACAACCCGTGCTACAAGTTCGTCAGCAGCGACATGGACGCCCTGGCCAAGCCG
>LUZZ01000517.1 GCA_001603845.1 Syntrophobacterales bacterium Delta_01
GTGACCGATAGTCCCGACGTTTACATGTGGCTTGGTACGCTCAAATTTCTTCTTAGCCATCAGGAATCCTCCTAGCTGTCCGGCCGTGTCGCGCTATATCTTTGAGCCTGTGTCAGTGCAACAAAGTAAATTTACCATCTATAGTGTGCGAAGGCTTTGTTCGCTTCCGCCATGCGGTGGGTGTCTTCACGTTTCTTTACCGATCCGCCGCGGTTCTGAGCCGCATCCATCAGTTCGCCGGCGAGTTTTTGCACCATCGTCTTCTCGGAACGCGATTTGGCGTAGTTGATGATCCAACGCATCGCCAGGGCGTCCCTGCGCTCGGAACGGACCTCGACCGGGACCTGATAGGTAGCGCCGCCGACCCGCCTGGACTTGACCTCGACGATGGGCCTGACGTTTTCCATGGCCTTGTGGAAGGTGTCCAGCGGATCCTGTTTCGAACGCTGTTCGATAAGCGTGAGGGCCTGGTAGAAAATCTGCTCGGCCGTGCTCTTTTTGCCGCGCCGCATGACATTATTTATAAACTTCGCCGCCAATCTGTTGTTGTACTTGGGGTCAGGCAGCACGTAGCGTTTCGGAACTTCTCTTCTCCTAGGCATTCCCTGCATTCCTCGACGAAATAATTAAAATCCCGCGGCCCAAAAAACCGCTTCGAAAACTCCCGGCCTTGAAGGCAAAAGGGGAGGCCATGGCAGGAGCCATGGCCCCCCGTAACGGATGTCCGGCTACTTAGGCCTTTTCGTCCCGTATTTGGAACGGCCCTGCTTGCGATCCGCCACCCCCAGCGCATCCAGGGT
>LUZZ01000143.1 GCA_001603845.1 Syntrophobacterales bacterium Delta_01
CCCGTCGTTTTGCGCCAGGATGTCCGAACAGGCCCGCGAAATCATCGACCGGACCCGCGGCCGCGCGCTCTTTCTGTTTACCAGCTACCGCAACATGCACGAAGTCTACAAGCTGCTCCAGGGCTCGATTGCCTTTCCCCTGCTCCTCCAGGGGCAAAAAGCCAAGCGGGCCCTGCTCCAGGAGTTCCGCGACCGGGTGGATTCCGTCCTGCTGGCCACCAGCTCCTTCTGGCAGGGCATAGACGTTCCGGGGGAATCCCTTTCCTGCCTGATGATCGACAAGCTCCCGTTCGAAGTCCCGGACGACCCCGTGGCGGCCGCCCGGATGGACCGGCTGGCCCAAAACGGCAAAAGCCCCTTCTACCAGTACCAGGTCCCGCGGGCCGCCATCCAGCTCAAGCAGGGCGTCGGCCGCCTCATCCGCACCAGGAAGGACCGCGGGATCATCGCCCTGTTCGACATCCGGCTCTACACCAAAAGCTACGGCCGCATTTTCCTCAACAGCCTTCCCCCCTGCCCTGTGGTGCACACCATAGATGAAGTGGGCGCTTTTCTGGGCCGTGCCTGATTGTCGGCACATATTCGCCGGCAATCCTAAAATATCCATAAATCGGCCCGTGCCATACCAATAACCCCGCGCACTCTTGCGGCCGGCGCCGCATCGTTTAACTTTGCTTCAGAAACACATATCTACTGTCCGTTACAAAAAGGGTTGTCTCTTTCCGAGTATAAGGGGTGGAACCATGGACGGGTCTCAAAACGTTTTGCACTACCTGGCCGAATATCTCAAATTCGGGACGACGCTGAACGGCGTTCTCCTGTCCCTGCTGACCGTGCTGGCCCTGGTCTGGATCGGCCTGCTCACCCGCCGTTTGCAGAGAAAGGGCTACGCGAAGCTGGATGCGTGGCAGGGGGCTCGAAATTTAGCCCTGAAAATACAGGGCTATGAAATCGTCAGCGCCGACCAGGTGACGGCGCTTTTGAAATGGTGCCTCAAAATTGTGCGCTACCTGGTGCTGGCCGTCCTCGCCTATATATTCATCCCGGTGGTGCTGTCCTTTTTTCCCGCAACGCGCTCTTTCGTGATGATTTACATCGACACCCTCCTGGTGCCCGTTCGCAGGCTCCTGTGGGCGGCCGTGGACTTTATTCCCAACCTGATATTCATCGTGTTCATCGCCTTCGCCGCCCGCTACGCCATAAAGCTGATCCGCGCCCTCCTGGGGGAGATCCAGAAAGAGCGCATCTCGTTTCCGGGCTTCTACCGGGAATGGGCCGAACCGACGTTCAAGCTCCTGCGCTTCATCATCATCGTGTTTGCCGTGATCCTGGTTTCCCCCTACCTGCCCGGCTTTGGAAGCCCCGCCTTCCAGGGCATCTCCATCTTTTTCGGCGTCCTGCTCTCCCTCAGTTCCACCGCCGCCATCGCCAACATCGTGGCCGGCGTG
>LUZZ01000144.1 GCA_001603845.1 Syntrophobacterales bacterium Delta_01
CCCTCAGTTCCACCGCCGCCATCGCCAACATCGTGGCCGGCGTGGCGCTCACCTACATGAGGGCCTTCAAGGTGGGGGACCGCGTGAGGATTGCGGACACGCTGGGCGACGTGATCGAAAAAACCCTGCTGATCACCCGCCTCCGCACCATCAAAAACATCGAGGTGACCATCCCCAACTCGATGGTCCTGGGAAGCCACCTGGTAAACTACACTTCCCTGGCGGAGGAATCGGGCCTCATCATCCAGACCTCGGTCACCATCGGCTACGACGCGCCGTGGCGCAAGGTGCACGAACTGCTCATCCAGGCCGCCCTGGAAGTGAAGGGCGTTCTCCCGGACCCGCCGCCCTTCGTCTTTCAGCTCGCCTTGAACGACTTTTCCGTCAACTACGAGATCAACGCCTACACCCGCAGCACCAGTGAACTGTTCCGGATCCGCTCCGACCTGCACCAGAACATCCAGGACAAGTTCAACGAAGCCGGCGTGGAGATCCTCTCCCCGACCTACGCGGCCGTCCGCGACGGAAACGATTTGACCCTGCCCGACGAGTACCTCCCGCAGGTGCCGAAGAATAAGGGGTTCAAGTTCCTGATGAAGTGAGCGGGGGAGAAGCGGGGCCAAACGTGGGACTTCACAAGTTTAACGCAAGATCCCCAAAATCGTCATTCCCGCAATGTTTCCGGGCGGGAATCCGGCGTCTTCGCCCCGAAGGGGCTCAATAGATCAGCCCAGGGTCAGCGCAAGCGCCACCCTGGGGGATCGGGCCGAGATGAGATTCCTGCCCTGAAGGGGCTGCATATAAGGATGAACAAACTCTCCCGTCCTCTCAATTCCCATTATGTAACCCCTTCAGGGTATCTCAGATTGTGTAGCGTCGATCGTTCCCAGGGTGCGCTCGGGCGACCCTGGGCTATTCTATGTAGCCCCTTCGGGGCAACGACTTGCTGTTGCCCGGTGGGTTCGTCCCCATGCGTCACCCCGGCAATGTTTGTGGGCCGGGGTCCGGTGTCTTTCCCATTATCGATTGATGCCGGAAGCGGACAAAGGGGCAAAGACGCCGGATTCCCACCCGGAAGCGTTGCAGGAATGGCGATTTTGGGGGCCTCACGTTATCTTTTGGAGGTCTCACGCGTCTCGTAAAGTCTCATGTTTGGGCTGGTTCCCAAGCTGGAGCCTGGGAACCAGCGGACCAGCGTAACCATCAGACCTCTTGCGCTGCGTGCCCGGATAGCGAGTATCCGGGCCACCCCGCGGAAAGTTATTAAGCAGAGGGGAACCTCTTCATCCGACTTCAGCACCCCAGTTCCCGCTGCAGCCAGGTTTTCAGCTCGTCGGTGAGGGCGTACACGCCCACTCCCGGCTTTCGGCCGCCTGCCGCCACGGCCCTTTGCACCATTTCGGGCGGTGCGGGGACCCTGGCGATTTCGTCCGCCTCCTTCATGGTCCTGCGGATCAAGGTGACGCCGGGGGGCGTTTCCCAGTCGTAGATCACGAAATAGAGGGCTTCCTGGCCGACGTAGCGCGCGAAATCGTCCTTGCGCGCCCATCCGGTGCCCCACTCCAGGAAGGTTTCCACGGCCTTTTCCGGGGTCATGTCCCAGTCGATGAGATCGATGATTTCCCTGTGGTTTTTCAATTCTTCCAGTCCCAGCATGAAAGTCCCCCGTGTTCGCCGTTGCCGTATTCGATTGCGCCGCGCGAGGCGGCCGCCTCTCAAAAGAGTTAAGTACTCCCCCGGCCCGGTTCCACCCGCGGCGTGCCCGAAAAAGCAGCCCGGCGGCTTGCGTCCGGCGCTTTCCAACTTGATTCTTGACCAGCGGGCGAGTGTGCTGGCATTATGTCAAACAGGGATTATCAGCCGTCCTGGCGTCCCTTTCCAACTCCCACGGTGCTGTCCGGCTCGATCTGCGGCGGTAGAGAACTGGAAGGCGGATTCTCCCGGTCTTGGAAAGGCTGTGTCACCGCCCTCACTGGTCTTGTCTTTAGAAAGGGGAGATGCAATGAAAAAGATTTTGATCGCGGTGGACGGAACTGAAAAAGGGCTGGAGGCGGTATCCATCCTGGGGCGCCTCCTGAAAGACCAGGGGGACCTGAAGATCCTGCTCCTGCACTGCGTCCAGCAGATTGCGACCCTTCTTCCGGGCGACCTGTGCCTCGACGTGGAACAGACGTGCAGGTTCCCGGTCCAGGACCAGGAAAAGGTCGGGGCCGCGGTGCTCAACGAATCGGCCGCCCGGCTGGTCGCGGCCGGATTTCCCGGGGAAAGAATCGAGAGCAAGCTCAAGGTGGACAGCCTGGACCCGGCCCTGGACATCATCCAGGCGGCGGATGCCGAGGGGATCCGGACCATCGCCCTGGGCAGACGGGGAAGGAGCCAGGTGGAAAACCTCCTGCTGGGAAGCGTTTCGGGCAAGGTGGCCCAGTACGCCGCCGAAAAAACGGTGTGGGTGGTGGACACGCCGGTAAACGAATCCCGGAAGGCCCTGGTGGCCATGGAGGGCACCCCGGAAAGCCGCGAGCTTTCCCAGTATTGCGCGGAACTGCTGGCGCCCTGCCCCGGCTTCAGCTTCACGTTTCTTCATCTCATGCCGCCGGTGCCGCCCACGTTCTGGGACGACGGCCACATACTGGCCAATTCGGAACTCAAGGACAGGCAGAGCAGAATCGAAAAGTGGAAGACGGAGTGGCGGGGAAAGGTGGAGAAGCACATGGCCGAGGGCCGCGACATGCTGGCGGAAAAAGGAGTGCCGCAAGACCGGGTGGCCGCGATGGTGCTTCCGACCCGCGAGGGCGTCGCGCGCGACCTGCTCAATGAAATCGGCGAGCACAGGTTTCACGTGGTGGTCATGGGGAAGAAGAGCTTCCACGAACGCAAACCGTTCCTCATGGGAAGCCACGCCGCCAAGGTCCTGCAAAACGCCAAGGCGACCATCCTGTGCCTGGTCGACTGACGGGTAGCGGGTGGCGGATATCGGGCGTCGGACGGCGGAAGGCGGATGGCGGAGAGCCGGTATCCGGTACCGGGCATCCGCGATTGTCATTATCTCCGTGTTATAATGGGAAATATTTATGCCACGGCTAAGTAGAAACTAGCATTCGGCGCCGCTTGAGGCTATATAATAAAACGGCGCCCTGTGGGGCGCCCGTTTTCCGTTCCTCTTCAAAAACAATAACCGCGTCCGGGAATTAGCCGTGAATCGTAAAAACGTCTACTCCAACGTTCTGGAATGTATCGGCAACACCCCTCTCATCCGGATCAACCGGATGAATCCCAACCCTAAAGTGACCCTGTACGCAAAATTCGAGGCGAAAAACCCCGCCGGCTCCATAAAGGACAGGACGGCGCTGTACATGATCGAGTCGGCGGAGCGGGAAGGGGTGCTGAAGCCGGGAAAGATCATCGTCGAAGCTACCAGCGGCAATACGGGCATCGGCCTGGCGATGGTGGCCGCCGTGAAGGGATACCGCGTGCTGCTGGCGATGCCGGAAACGGCGAGCCTCGAGCGGCAGAAGATATTGAAAGCCCTGGGAGCGGAGCTGCTGCTCACGCCGGGATCCATGGGAACGGACGGCGCCATCGAAGAGGTGTACAACCTGGTCAGGGAAAACCCGGACCGCTACTTCATGGCCGACCAGTACAACAATCCCGCCAATCCCGCCGCCCACTACTATGGGACGGGCCCCGAGATATACGAGCAGACCGAAGGCAAGGTCGACGTGGTGGTGGCCACCCTGGGGACCACCGGCACGGTCATGGGAATTTTGAAGGCCATGAAGGAGCGCAACCCGGGCATCCGGGTGGTGGCCGTCGAACCGCTGCCCGGCCACAAGGTGCAGGGACTCAAGAACATGAAGGAGTCCTACATCCCGGGGATATTCGACCGGCAGGCGCTCGACGAGATCGTCCACGTCAAGGACGAAGATGCGTTCGAAGCCGCCAGAAGGCTCGCCCGTGAGGAGGGGATATTCGCCGGGATGAGTTCCGGCGCCGCCACGGCCGTGGCGATGGAAATCGCGTCCAAGATGAAGGAAGGCGTCGTCGTCGCCGTGCTGCCCGACGGCGGGGACCGGTATCTGAGCACCAACCTGTTCACCACCATGCTGGAGCCCGACTTCCGGTTCTACAACCTGCCGGAACGCAGCAAGGTGGAGTTCAAGCCGGTAAAGGAAGGCAAGGCGCGCATCTGCGTCACGGGGCCGCCGCTCGACCAGCCGCTTGCAATCGAAGATGCGCGGCGGTTTCTGCTGGCCGACCTCCTGTCCCGGTTTTTCCAGGTGAAGGGGTTTTCGGTCGATGAGGTGGTGCTGATCCCCGATTTCGACAGCCGCACGATCAACTCGTCCATCAATGCCGGCATGTGCCTGGGGCCCTACACCCAGCAGAGGTTCGAATCGTTTCTGGGCGACCTGGATTCGCTGGGCATCCGCCGGGCGTACCGGTATCCGCGAACCACCGAACACCTGGACACCATCGTGGAATTCACCCGGGAACTGATCGCCGGGGGGCTGGCCTACGAAAAGCTGCGTTCGGTCTATTTCGACCTGTCCAAGAGCACCAGCTACGGGAAGCTTTCCAGGGTGAACCTGAAAAAGATCCTTCCGGGAAAGACCGTAGACCTCAACGCGTACGAAAAGCTCAACCCGCGCGATTTCGCTCTGCTGAAGCGCGCCACCCTGTCGGAGCTCAAGCGCGGCGCCTGCGTCAAGACCGACTGGGGAAGCGTCATCCCCACCTGGCACATCTCGGCGGCCTCCGCCGCCATTCACGACCTGGGTTCCCAGATCGACGTGCTGGTGAGCAGCATGGATTTCCTGTTTCCGCACCTGGAAAACGTGCGGGAAATCGGGGAGGCGCTCACCGGCAAGCCTTTCGCCAATACCTGGATGATCGCCGAGCGGGTGTGGTCGTCCAAGAAGGGCAAGGAGGGCGACGGTATCGACGAGAGCATGCCGGTGCGGGCGCTTTTCGAGCTGGGGTATTCGGCCCGCGAGGTGCGCTACTGGCTGCTGGCGACGCATTACCGCAAGCCGATCCAGGCAACGGTGGAAAACGTGGCCAACGCCGCCGCGGCCCTCAGGCGCATCAACGAATTCCTGAAAAAAGTGCGCACCAGCCGCGCGGTGGACAGCGAGGAAAGCCCCCTGTCCGAGCTGGCCTACACGCTGGAAAGCGAGTTCATGGGGGCGCTTGCCGACGACCTGAACACGCAGAAGGCGCTGGCTTCCGTGTTTCGATTCATCCGGCAGGCCAACCCGGTGCTGGACCGCCTGGGGGCGGCCCCGGCCTTCAAACGCCAGATCATGGACGTTTTCCGCAAGGCCGACGATATCCTGGGGGTTTTCGAGCTGGGGGCGGAGCCGCTCAGCCCGGCCGAGGAAAGTCTTCTGCATGAACGGGAACTGGCCAGGGCACAAAAAGACTGGGCCGAAGCGGACCGGATACGGGACCGGCTGCTCCAGTGCGGAATCCGCGTCATCGATACGCCGGTGGGGTCGCGCTGGGAGTATACTAAACCCCAGGACGGCAGTGAAGCCGAAGGCGTTTTGCCGCAGGGAAGCAGCAAGGGCGAATAAGATTTTCCGTAAAAGCAAGGTGCCGCTGCACCAGGCTTTGTTGTTGATTTCCTTTGGTTTTATCGACGTGCCTCGGCGCAGCGGCCGGCCGGCGGCCCGGCAAAAAAGGGCGTCATTACAGTTCCTTCGGCTTTTCCATGGTTGACACAGGAACATGAAATACCGCGGTTAATGGTTCACCCGGAACGGTCATTCCCACGGCTAGGACAGAAAAATTCTCCTTGCATTCAGCAGCCTTCAGCAATAATGTTCTTGACATTACTTAATATTGCATAATAAATCCCACTTACCCCCTCGATTTTCTTTTGGGCGCGATAGGATCATCCGCGCAGCGCTAGTGCTGCAGGTGTGGTGTGTCGTGCCGATCTCATGGGAGGGGATCATGGAATTCTTATCCGGGCTCTCGATAGGCTGCATTCTCGGTTTCATCCTGGCCGGGCTGTGCGGTGCCGCTTCGAAACACAGGAAAAAACTACCAATCCCCTCGGAGGAAGACGCCGAAGGCATCAAAACCATTGCCTGACGATGCCGGGTTGCCGACTGTCGCCGGCCGGGATTTCATCCGGGGAAAACCCCCGCCCGGCCGGCTCTCCCGTTCCCGGACCTTCCCGCCTGCCCGCCTCCTGCGGCCGGTTTGGGCCGAGTCTCGAACCCCGCATTGGTATACGTCGTTATTTCTTTTTGAGAATATTCCCGGATTTTTTAAGAAAGGCTCGAACGTCGCCGGTGAGGAAATACATGGCCAGCACCGTCTGAAAAAATGCGGACAGGAAGATGAGGTTTACCAGGGGAACGGTTACGAATATGGGAAGTCTCAGAAAATTGTATATCAAAATATTCACGCCTTCCCAGGTCGTCAGGTTGTAGAGAAAGCCGAGCAGCCTGGGCGGGACGATCTTGAAGGTTTCGAGGTCGAGAAATTCGGCGAACCGCAGCCAGTAGTAAGCTTCGTAGCAGATAAAAACCAGTGCAAAGTAGAGGCAAAACCACCTGACGCAGAATTTGAAGAGCCTGTCCCACCCCGCAACGAAATCACTTTCATGCTCGATCAGTCTAATGGATGAGTTCACGTCAAATCCTCAGGCATGATCCCGATCTCATCATCCCTGCCGAACATCGCGGTTCGAGACGGAAGCGAACTAATCAATGTCGCGTGCCCGGGTTTCCTGGAGGATGTCCTGGAGCTGTTCCCACCGGGGGCCGCCGTTTCTGCGGATTTCGGCGATGCGCTGCAGTGCCTTGTAGTCCTCGTTTTGCATCAGCAGGCGCCCCAAAAGGACTTCGACCGATTCGGGGCCGAAGCTTCCGTCGTTCGCTCCGCCTGAAAGATTCGCCTTCAGTTCGTCGAGCTTTTTTTCGTTGTGGTCCAGAAATTCGGAGATCACTTCGAGGGCGAGGGCCTCCTCCTGTGTGGTGAACGCCCCTTTGATGAAGAACCTGAGCTTTTTGCAAAAATCCACGTACAGGTCGAGCAAAGACTTGAACGCCTCGTAGGTGATATACTGGCTGTCGTATACCGGCTCAGTCATAAGAAGGCTGTTCCTTTCCTCATTGCCGCAAAAACCCGCCCGCTTTCGGGGAAGGCCGGCGGCAGGCCGGGGGGATGGAGCACGCCCCGGGCATTCGAATCCCCGCACCGCGTCACTGCCACGAGCGTTCCCGCGCCGGCAAACGCCCTCCGTCCGTTCAGCCTCCCTTCATGATGGATTTCAGCCTGCCCCACAGGGACCGTTCGTCCGGCCCGGTTTCTTCGAAAAGCACCGGCAGCGTGTTGAGATTCTGATGGCCGTCGGAAAGCAGTGCCGGCCGGCCCGAACCGTTCGCGCCGGTGCGGCCGTGCCACTCTTCCAGCCCGCTTTGGCGCAGTTTTTCGAGTTCGCGTTCCTTGCGGTCCAGCATGTCGGCGATGGACTCCAGGGCGATGGCCTCGTTATTATTGAGCCTTCCGGCCTTGACGAAAAATTTCAGCTTGCGAAACAGGTCATGCTGGCTTTCGTAAAGATCGTCAAACAGCTTCCAGCTCACGGATCCGGTCCCATCGGGTGTTTCCGGCATATGATTCTCCAGGGATTCGGTAAACGGAAACTAATGATACTTGCGGTTTATGCCTTACGCTATTAATTATTCGGAGAGTGTTGGAAATTCGACAGCTTTCCCGATTCCATTCCAAACCGAATTTAACCACAAGGATAATGTTCCTGTCCAATCTTTGTTAGGGTGGCGGCACAGATTTTCCGGCAAAAAACGCCGTTTTCCGGCGGCGGGACTCACGGGGCAGGGAGGCAACGGCCGGTTTCCGCGGCACGCGGGTTGAATCATTTGCTTGATCCGGGCAGGGAATGCCTGTAATTAATATACCAGTCCGCACCCGACAGGGCCGAACCGTCTGGAACGCACAACACCGAACAAGAGCGCACGCCATGGAAGAACTCGCAAAACGTTTGAAAGCCGAACGTTTGAAGCGGGGCCTGACCTTGCAGGAAGTATCCGCGAAGAGCCGCATCAATCCCACCGTGCTGGGCAAGCTGGAAGGATGCCGGTTCGGGGAGATCGGCGCTCCGTTTATCGTGGAAGGGTTGCTGAGGGCCTATGCCGATGCGCTGGGCGTGGATGCCGGGCCCGCCGCGGAAGAGGTGCGGCAGGACCGGGCGCCCGACGCCGAAAGGCCCGAGCGGCCGGGCAGGGGAGCACGAAATGCGGTATTGGCGGTGTGCTTCATGACGGCCCTTTTGGTCGCCGCCCTGGTGTGGCGGGTGCCGCCGATCCACGACGACCATGGAAAGGTCCGGCCCAAGGAGCCCGAGCGCCCGGCCGTCACTCAGCCCTTCGCCGGGCCGGCGGTAAAAGAGGAGGCGGCCGCGCCCTCCGCTGAACCTCCGGCGCCCCAAAAGATGGAAACCCCGCCGGCCGCTTCCGGGCAGGAGAGCGGGAAAGGCGAACCGCAAGCCGCTTCTCCCCCTGAAGGAAACGTTTCCGCCCGGCCGGTTTCGCCTTCTTCCGAACAAAGCGCAGCGGCGCTTCCGCCCGCTTCCACGGGCGAATCCCAACCGGAACCGAACGCGACACCCGAACCGGCCCCACCGGTAGCACCGGCCGCGCCGACCGCCGTTGCCCCTTCCGGGCAGCATGCCGGGGCCGTTTCGCCCGAACCTTCTTCTCCCGCGCAGAACCTGGCGGCGCTGCCGCCTCCATCCGCGCCCGGCCCGGAAGCCCCGGTACCCGGAACTTCCGAAAAAATCGAGCCTCCTCCTCCCTGCCCTCCCCCGCCGAGCCGGCCGGAGTTTCATCACCTCGAAATCCAGGCGGACCAGAAAACCTGGATCCAGGTCAAGGTCGATGATTCCAAGCCGGAAAGCGAGCTTCTCCAGCCCGGTGACGTACGCCGGTGGCAGGCCAGAGAAAAGGTCGCCCTGACGGTGGGAAACGGCGGCGGAGTGAGAATGAAGTGGGACGGATCGCCCGTGGAGATCACCAGAAAGCAGGGGCGCGTGGTGCGGTTGACTCTCCCGCCCAAGCAGGCGGCCCCGTAAAATTTTTTAAACCGTATTTCCCGCCGGTCCGGCCGGACCGCCGGTCCCCAGGCTCCGGAAGCGTTGTCCCCTAGCCCCTCCCATCGCGGGGAGGGCGATTTTCGTTCGTGCCGCCATTGATGGACCTTGATATCCTTTTGGGCAACAGCCCTTTCCCCCGCCCGTTTTTTCCCGCCGATTCCGCCCGCCGGTCCCGTTGCGGTTTGGGGGGCAATTGCGCCGATCTTCACCCCGGACGCTAAATTCAGCTTGACAAATGCCCATCTGCTTGTCCATATAAGTAAACAAGTATATAAGCTCGACGCTCGTTCCTCCCCTTCCGAAAACCGGGATTTCATGCGGGACGCGGAGGGCGGTGCGGGGTGTACGGAAAGAAGCGATCACGCTGGACGCCTTGATATCATGGGGGGTTTCACGATCATTTAGCTGCGCGCGCTCTGTTTCCGGGTTCCTTCTGCTGTCGCCGAGGTTCTTCTCCTCCTCCATGATCTAAGATGTAAGCAATTTTAGTTTTACGGTTCGATTTTATAACTGGCTGGTCAGCCGAAATTTTTTCCAGGATTCGATGCGTTGGGCCCCGAGTGGCGTTCGGATATCCGGGCAGGATCCCATTGCCGGGAGGCGGGTGCGCCGTGGAGGGGACTGGATGGTTTCATGTGGCGAGTGCGTCTTTTTTGAACGGCATCATCCCAAGAGGAGGAGAAAATGGCAAGAGGCATTCTTAGTTCAGTCCTGGCGGTATTCCTGATCATCCTTGCCGGTGCCGCGCCCCAGGCCCGGGCCGAGACGGTGCGGCTCTCCATCGCCACGGCCGGCACGACGGGCGTTTTCTATACCTACGGCGGAGCCCTCGCCAGCCTCATCAGCCGGTATGTGCCGGAAGTGGAGGCCACCGCCGAGGCCACGGGCGGTTCGGTCGAAAACATGAAGCTGCTCAACAACAAGCAGGCCGACCTGGCCACCACTTCCGCCGACGTGGTGTACCAGTGCTACTACGATTACAAAAATTCCAAGTATTTCAAGGACCAGATCAAGGTCGAGGCGTTGTTCAACATGTATAACCAGCCTCACCACATCATCGCCCTGGCGGACGGGGACGTAAAGAGCATCAGCGACATGAAGGGCAAGCGGGTGGTGGTGGGCTCGCCCGGCTCGGGCACCGAGGTCAAGACGAAGATGATCCTCCAGGCCATGGGGCTCAGTTACAGGGATTTCACGCCGGAGTTTCTCTCCTTCGGGGAGGGGACCGAGGCGCTCCAGGATAAAAATGTGGCGGCGGCCTTCCTGGGGGTGAGCTATCCCGCCCCGGCGGTGGTGAACCTGTCCCTCACGACCCCCATCCGGCTGATCGCCCTGACCGACGACGAGATCGGCAAGATCACCAAGGCCTATCCCTTCCTCTCCCGGACCGTCATTCCCGCAAAGACCTACAAGGGAGTGGATAACGACACGCAGACGGTGTCCGTCCAGACCCTGGTGGTGTGCCGTCCCGACCTGCCGCCCGACCTGGCCTACAAGATCGTCAAGGCGGTGTTCGAACACAAGGACGAACTGAACATGATCCACAGCTCCTTCAGGCAGACTATGCTGGAGCACGCGACCCCCACGATAGTCCCGGTAAGCCCGGGCGCGAAGAAATATTACGAGGAAAAAGGAGTGTACAAGGAAAACGCGAAATAGCGGCCGGGAAGCGCGCGGGGACCCTCTCCCCGAAGCGTTTCGCTTTTGCGGGACACGGACGCGCGCTCGCGCCCTCGATGCCCGGACCTCCGGGTCAATGCTGTTGACTTTAGGAGCGACGCTCCATGAACTCCCCTCCCTTGGCGGGAGGGG
>LUZZ01000145.1 GCA_001603845.1 Syntrophobacterales bacterium Delta_01
TCCCCGACCAGCGAATAATACCCCGTATGGTCTCCGAAGGGGCCTTCGAGCCGCAGCTCGTCGGGATCCACGTAACCTTCCAGGACGAATTCGGCCTCGGCCGGCACTTCCAGGTCCACCGAGACGCAGCGCGCCATCTCGACGGGTTTGCGGCGTATGAAACCCGCCAGGATCATTTCGTCTATCCCGCGGGGCAGCGGAGCGGTGGCGGCATAGGTGGTCGCCGGGTCGGTCCCCACGGCCACGGCCACGGGCATGCGCTTTCCGGCCCGCCGGTATTCCTGGTAATAGTTCGACCCGTCCTTGTGGATGTGCCAGTGCATGCCGGTGGTGTTGCGGTCATAGACCTGGAGGCGGTACATCCCCGCGTTTCGCCTTCCGGTTTTCAGGCTCCGGGTGACGACCACCGGCAGGGTGACGAACGGCCCTCCGTCCTGCGGCCAGCACTTGAGCACCGGGAGGAGGGACAGGTCCACTTCGTCTCCCCGGTAGACCACTTCCTGGCAGGGGGCTTTTTTTACCTTCCGGGGGAAAAACCTGGCCAGGTCCAGGCCCATGGGAAGAAGCCGCGCAAGCTGCTTCAGCGACTTGGGCGGCTCTATTTTGACGAACGCTTCCAGCCTTTGCGCGAGGGCGTCCAGGGAATCGGTCCCCAGCGCCATGCAGACGCGGCGCTCGCTCCCGAAAGCGTTGGTGAGGACCGGAAAGCACGAGCCGCGAACGTTTTCGAACAGCAACGCCTTGCCGCCCCCCGGGGCCTTCGAGGCCAGGTCGGTCACGTGCGTGATTTCGAGTTCCCTGGAAACCGGCGTCCCGATGCGGAGCAACTCGCCCGCGCGGTCCAGTTCGGAGATGAATTCACCGAGGTTTTTATAGGCGTTTTTCATTTGGTCACACACACGAGGCGTACGAGGTTTCGAGCAGGCCCGCACGCCTTTCGGGAAACGATCGGCGCCTGCGGCTCACAGCATCAGCGTCCCCGCCAGGATGCCGAAAAAAAGCAATACCGAAATGGCGCTGTTGACGTGAAAGAAGGCCACGTTCACCTTCTCCAGGCAGTCCGGGCGCACCATGATGTGCTCGCAGAAAAGCAGTCCGCTGATGATCGCCAGGAACAGCAGGTACACCTTTGCCAGGCCGAAGGCGAAATAGACCAGCAGGAGGAAGGCAAAGGTCAGCACGTGGAGGCCGGTGGACAGGCGCAGGGCGCTGCCCACCCCCATGCGGGCGGGGATGGAAAACAGCCGCTGGACGCGGTCGAATTCGATATCCTGGCACGCGTACAGGATGTCGAAACCCGCGATGTAGCACATGAGAGCCAGCGAAAGAAGCACCACCCGCGCGTCCAGGCTCCCGGCAACGGCCACCCAGGCCCCGGCCGGGGCCAGCCCGATGGCAAACCCCAGGAAGAGGTGCGAAAACGATGTGAACCGCTTGGTCAGGGAATAAAAGAACAACACCCCCAGCACGGGCACGGACAGGATGAGGCAGGTCCGGCTCAAAAGCGCCGCGCACAGCACGAACACCGCGGCGGAAACCAGGACAAAAGCCAGGACCGAGGACATTCCCACCTGCCCGGTCACGTGAGGCCGGCCGGCGGTGCGCGGGTTGATACGGTCGTAGCGGTAGTCGACGAACCGGTTGAACCCCATGGCCGCCGACCGGGCCGAAGCCATGGCCACCAGGATGATGAGGACGGTTTTCAGGGTCACCGGGTATTCCCGGTTCGCAAGGAGCACCGCCGCCAGGGCGAAAGGAAGTGCGAATACGGTATGGCTGAACTTGATCAGCTTACCGTAAATGTAAATTTTGGCCCACATGGCCGGACCTCGTAACTGCTCTGCGCTGGAACGGGATGGAGTCCCCTCCCGCGACCGGCACCGGCATGCCCGGGTTTTACCGCCGGTCGGAGTGGCAGACCTCCGGCTGCCCGCTCTCGGGCGGGCGGCGCCGGAAAAAGGAACCGGCCAAGTATAATTTTTATTCTACCTTTTGCACAACCCTATTCTCACCCTGCGGAAGAGCCTCCGGGCCGCAGCGGCCCTCCCGGCCCGCAACCGGTGCCCCTGCTCTCTCGTCGAGTATGCGGCGGACCACCGCCGCCGTATCGCGCAGCATGAACGGCTTTATCAGAAATTCGCGGATTCCGGCCTCCCGGGCCGCCTTGGCGTTCACGGTCTCGGAGTTTCCCGAGCACAGGATCACCGGGATGTCGGGCCGGATTTTCATCATCTTGCGCGACAGTTCGATCCCGGTCATGTGAGGCATCGTGTGGTCGGTGATCACCAGGTCGAAGGCCGCGGGAGATTCCTGGAAAGCGTCCAGGGCACTGATGGCGTCTGTTTTCCCGAAAACTTTGTATCCGAGCTTTTGAAGCATCCTGCCATAGGAATCCACGATGGCGTTCTCGTCGTCCACCAGGAGGATTGATTCCGTGCCGGTGGGGATCTCGTCGAAGTGGCAGGGCACCGTCGCCTCGATTTTTTCGATGGCGGGAAGATAGACGTGGAAAAGCGCCCCCATCCCCGGTTCGCTGTAAACGGTGACCGCCCCGCCGTGTTCCCGGACAATTCCGTGCACGACGGAAAGGCCGAGTCCCGTGCCCTCGCCCGGCCCCTTGGTGGTAAAATAGGGGTCGAAAATGCGGTCGATGTCCGAGGCTGCGATCCCGTGGCCGCTGTCCCTGAAGCTCAGCCGGACGTAGGGGCCGGGAAGCAGGTCCGGGAAACGTACGAAATCGTGCTCGGCCAGCACCATCCACGAAAGGCTCACTTCCAGCAGGCCGCCGTCTTCTCTCATGGCGTGTGCCGCGTTGGTGCAGATATTCATGATCACCTGGTGCATCTGGGTGGGATCGGCCAGGATAAGGTCCCCGTCGGGTTCTATGTCGGCGTCGAACCTGATTTCGATGGTGGAGGGAAGCGCGGGCCGGAGCAGTTTCAGGGCCTCCCGGAGGATCAGGCCTATCTGGAGCGGAATCTTTTCCTGTTTGTTCTTGCGGCTGAACGCCAGGATCTGCTTGACCAGTTCCTTGCCGCGATTGGAAGCTTTGCGGATTTCCTCCAGGTTCTCATGCTGCGGCGTGCCGGGCAGGGCATCGAGCAGGGTGAGTTCCGAATAGCCCAGGATGATCCCGAGTATATTATTGAAATCATGGGCTATTCCACCGGCAAGGGTCCCGATGGCCTCCATTTTCTGCGCCTGGCGCAGTTCGGATTCCAGCCGCGCTTCATGCGAAATGTCCCTCACCGCTTCTATGACGTGCGTAACGCGGCCCTGCTCATCCTTGAGGGGTGCGCAGAACATCTCCGCCCAGAATCGCGACCCGTCCGGCCGGACAATCTCTTTCCTGCCGGAGGTGGGATGCCCCGTTTCCCAGACTTTCCGGGCGACGCAGGCGCCCCCGCCGATCCAGCACGGTTCCCCACTGGAAGCCAGGACTTCGTGGCACAACCGGCCCTCCACTTCGCTGCGGTTTCTTTTGACGGTGTGGAGAAACTCGCGATTGACGTCCCGGATACGGTATTCGCCGTCGATGACTAAAATATCTTCGTGCATATTGGCCAGAAGCGACCGGAAATAACGGTCCTTGTCGCGCAGCGCCCGCTCCGCCTGCTTTTGCTCCGTGATATCCACCCCGTAGAAGTTGGCGTACCCCCCGTCCACGATGGGCACGATGGTAATGGACAGCATCTTGCCGCTCACCACGCGCTCTATCACCTTCCGGATCCCGGTGGCCAGGACCTCGGACACCATTTGCATGCACTCCGGAGGGGTGGCGCCGTTTCCCGATCCCCAGGAATCGAGGAAGGCCCGCGCCGGTTCGTTGGCGAACAGGATGGTCCCGTCCGCGCAGATGCGCAACACGCAGTGCGGGTTTTCGTGCGGAAACCGGGCGAGCGCCTGGATTTGCTCTTCCGCTTTTTTCTGCTCGGTGATGTCGATTCCCATGCAGAAGATGAACTCCGTGCAGCCCAGATCGTCGAACATCGGCTTCCAATGCCATTCGACCAGGCGCCTGCCGCCGTTTTTGGTTTTCATGTGGAGTTCCAGGCGCATGGTTTTTTTTTCGTCCCGTACCGGAACGGCCCCCGGGATTTTTTTCGTAAACGAGAGGAAGGGCGCATATTGTTCCAGGACTTCCTCCCTGGAATACCCGCTGGCATCGAGCAGCGCCCGGTTGATGGTCTTTACTCTGCCGTCCGGGTACAGGGCGACAAAATAGGCGGGCGAGGATTCGATGAGGTTCATGTTGAAGGAAAGGGCCGTGCGCAGCTCGGTTTCCTTTCGTTTCTTTTCCGTGATGTCCACCAGGATGCCCACCAGCCCCGCGGGCTTGCCGTCCGGGTTGCAGTAGACCGCCTTGTTGAATTCCACCAGCCGGATGCTGCCGTCCGAGCATTTGCAGATCCCTTCGAAATTCTGCACGCCCCCCCGTTCGAGAAGAAGCTCGTCCATGGCCCGGTAGGTTTTGGCCATTTCGGGAGGGCTGATTTCCATGTCGGTTTTACCAATGATATCGGGACTTTTCCGGCCCGTGAAATCTTCGAACGCCTTGTTGCAGCCTTCGTAGAACCCGGCCGCATTCTTGTAGAAAACGGGGCTCGGAATGGTATCCATGAGGTGCTGCAGGAAATGGAGCTGATCGCCCAGGGCGCGTTCCGCCCGGATCCGGTCCCACCGGTTCCGCAGCGACAGGACCCCGAACGAGACTTCGTTGGCCAGGCTCGTCAGCAGGTCCACCTCCTCCTTATCGAAGGTGTCGGGTTCGCTCGAATAAACGGTCAGGACCCCCAGCACCTGGTCTCTTCCGCACAGGGGCAGGGAGACGCACGACGTGTATCCGCGCTTGAGCGCTTCCGGGCGCCAGGGCGCAAACCTCGGATCGTGCTCGATGCTTCTGATAACCGAAGGTTTCAGGGTCCGGGCGCAGGTCCCCGTCAGGCCGCGCCCCCAGGTGGTTTCACCGGAGTCGCCGCGGACCGCCTGGAGGTAGCCCCTCTCGTAGCCGGCATGGACCGCCGGAAGGATCGACAGGTCCACGGGGTTCACCCAGCCCCCCCAGCAAAACCGGTGTCCGCCCACTTCGATGATGATGCGGCAGATCTCGTGCAGAAGGGTATTTTCGTCATTCGAGTGGGAGATCGCGCGGCAGCATTCCTTCAGCATGACCAGGGCGCGGTTCGCCCGCATGAGGGCCTTTTCCGTCCGGTGCTTCCGGACGCAGCAGTGGATGGAAGTCTCCAGCAGGGCGGAGCTGAGTTCATTTTTATCGAGGTAATCGGCCGTGCCGGCGCCCATGGCCTCCAGGTCCGGGTTCAGCTCCCCGCGGCCGGTCAGGAGGATGGCGGGCATCTTATCCGCCTTCTTGTGGGCCGGAGCCAGGAACTTCAATCCGTCCATGCCGTCCGGCCCGCAATCGACGACGGCAACATCGTAAGCATCCTTTTGGAGGGCACGGACAGCCGAATCGCATCCATTCACACGGGTGACACTGTATTTTGAGGCGTCTTTTTCTTTCAGCATGTTAAGCATCAGCATGTAATCTTCCTGGTCGTCTTCAACGAGAAGCACTCGGACAGGGTCTTGGTTCATCGCGGGAGTCCCTTTTGAAACAACTCAACGGCATTGCGGATTGTTCCGGAATCGAATCCGGCGGATACGCGAAAGACAGCGCACCCGAACCCGCGCAGAGTGTATCAATCGGAAAGGGCAAAAAAGAGGATACCGGTATTTAAACCGGCCTCCGAACGCTTTAACCGCAAGATTTAAGAACGTGGATACGGGGGGGACTCAGGAACCGGATAATTCAGGGAATTGGGGTGCGAGACCCGGAAAAACAGGGGAGGGGAGCGGTATGGAAACGATGCCATAAAACCGTGGGAGCGCTTCACCCCTACTCTCCCACGCCGTTTCGCGGTTCCAGTGGGCGCCGCCGCGGCGCCCACTGTTCATTTCCGGACAATTGCTAAGAGATTTCCATTACCTTCAACAAATTGGTGGTTCCGGCGATTCCCACCGGGACGCCCGCCGTGACCACCAGGCAGCTCCCCGGCCTGGCGATTCCCTGCTCCACCGCGCACGCCAGCGCCGAGGCAAACATCTGGTCGGTGTCCACGAAAGAGCTCATGAGGTGCGGCATGACGCCCCAGGTGAGCGAGAGCCTCCGCTGGGTTTCCACGTGGTCGGTGAGGGCCAGGACGGGGGCCGAGGGGCGGAAGCGGGCCACCAGGCGCGCCGTGTAGCCCGAAGAGGTGGTGGCCACGATGGCCGAAGCCTCCAGGTCCAGGGCCAGCCAGCAGGCGGCGCGGCTGATCGCGGCCGGCACGGTGTGCAGGAACTCCGAGACCTCCTCGCCCAGAAGCGTCCGCTCGTTCAAGTGCGGTTCGGTGCTCCGGGCTATCCGGTCCAAGATGGAAACCGCTTCCGCCGGGTAGTTGCCGATGGCGGTTTCGTCGGAGAGCATCACGGCGTCGGTGCCGTCCAGAATGGCGTTGGCCACGTCCGTGGCTTCCGCCCTGGTGGGCCGGGGGTTTTCCAGCATGGAGGTCAGCATCTGGGTAGCCGTGATCACCGGCTTTCCCGCCTGCCGAGTCATCCGGATGATGCGCTTCTGGATGATGGGGATTTCATCCAGGGGCATTTCCACCCCCAGGTCTCCCCTGGCGACCATCACTCCGTCCACCACGGCCAGGATCTTTTCGAAATGTTCGACCGCCTCCGGTTTTTCTATCTTGGCGATGAGCATCGGAGAATAGTCGCCTTTTTTCAGTATCTTGCGGACGTCTTCGATGTCCTTGTGAGTGCGCACGAACGAAAGGGCGACGAAGTCCACCTTTTCGGCCAGCCCCAACGCCAGATCCAGGCGGTCTTTTTCCGTAAGGGACTTGACGCTGAGGTGGCTGAACGGCAGGTTCACGCCTTTGAAGGACATCACGGCCCCGCCCACCACCACGTTGCACACGATCTCCTCGCCCTTTTTCTCCACCGCCAGGAGCTGGACGGTGCCGTCCGCCAGCAGGATGACGTCGCCTTTGTCCACGTCCTGCGCCAGCTCGGGATAGTTGACGGGGAGCCTGCGGTCATTCGAGCTTTGGCCGGCAAAAAGGATTACCTGCTCGCCGTGGCGGAGCATCCTTTTGGCTTCGCCGATTTTACCCAGGCGGATCTTAGGACCTCCCAGATCCTGGAGGATCCCGACTTCCCTGCCGGCCTCGGCCGACACTTTCCGGATGAGCCGTATGGTCTCCCGGTGAGTCTCACGGTCTCCGTGGGAAAAATTGAGCCGGGCGACGTCCATCCCGGCCTCGATCAGTTGGGAAATCCTCTCCGGCGAATTGGTGGCCGGGCCGATGGTGCAAACGATCCGGGTCCTTCGGAACCGGCTTTTTTCCATGAAACCGTAATCGTGTGAGGACGGCTGCTTTTCTTTGAGCTTCATCTCAGGACGCCTCCGTTTCTGCCTCGGCGACGAGGTCTTCGATCATGGCAATGCCCCGGCCCCAGAATTGATTGTCGGAAAGGTCGATCCCCAGGGGGCGCAGCAGTTCGTCGGGCTTGTCGCTGCCGCCCGCTTCCAGGAGCGTGAGGTACTTGGG
>LUZZ01000146.1 GCA_001603845.1 Syntrophobacterales bacterium Delta_01
GGCGAAAAGCCTCCGGTCGATTTGAAGAGCAACCTGCCGTAGCCCGGCAACCCTTTCCGGCGGGGGAGGGGGGCCGGACATCGTTTCGGCTGCAACATAACGGGGACCGATGATGATCACCCTTCGGCTCATATTCTACGTGCTTGCGGCGGTTATCGCCGTCGCGACCTTTCTGGCGGTGACCCGCAGGAACCTGGTGCATGCCATCGTGTACCTCATCCAGTCCTTTTTCGCGACGGCCGTCCTGTTCTACCTGCTCGGCGCGCCGCTCCTGGCGGCTCTGGAAGTGATCATCTACGCCGGGGCCATCATGGTCCTGTTCCTGTTCATCGTCATGACGGTGATGGGCGGGGCCGCCCGAGCCGGGCACAGATACCGGCAGTGGGTGTTGCCGTCGATATTGGGGCTGGTGTCGCTGGGCGCCGCCGCGTTTCTGATCTTCAGTGCCCCCGCCGCCCGGACCGGTCTCGTTCCGGCCACCGTCCACCCGGCGGTTTTCGGCCGTTATCTTTTCACCGGGTACTGGCTTCCGGTGGAAATCATCTCCTTTCTGCTGTTCGTGGCCCTGGCGGGTGCGCTGTACCTGGGAAGGCACAGGGGCGGGGATTATGAACGGCCCGAGGTGGAACCATGATCGCCTCCTACGGCGAAGTGCTGTTCCTGGCCGCCCTGGTGTTCGCGGCGGGCGCGGTGTGCGCCGCTTCGCGGCGAAACCTGATCATGATCCTGGTGGGTGTGGAAATCATGCTCAATGCCGCCGGGATCGCGTTCGTGGGGGCCTCCCTTCGGTGGAGCATCCTGGACGGGCAGGTTTTCGTGATCTTCATCATGGGGTTTGCGGCCGCCGAAGTTTCCATCGGCCTGGCGCTCGTTACCTTCCTGCACAAAAGGACCGGTTCGGTGAACTCGGACACCTACAGCAGTTTGAAAGGGTAGACGGTGAAGGCCATCCTGGCATTGGTGCTGTTGTTCCCGCTGGCGGGGGCGCTGTTCCAGGCGGCCTTGGGCAGGCGCGTGTCCAGGCGCTGGTCGGAGATCGCCGCCTGCTCGGCCGTGGGAGCATCGTTTTTGTGCGCCTGCGCCGCTTTTGTCGCGGGGTTGAAGAGCACGTTCACCCTTTCTTTTTTCCAGTGGATCGCCGTCGATAATTTCCGGGTGGCCGCCGATGTTTTCTTCAATCCCCTGTCGGCGCTCATGGCCCTCATGGTGACGTTCGTCTCGGGAATCATCCACGTCTACTCCGTGGGATATATGCGGGAAGACGAAGACTATACCCGGTATTTCTGCTACCTGAACCTGTTCGTCTTCTCCATGCTGGTGATCACGTATGCCGACAGCCTGGTGTTCCTGTTCGTGGGCTGGGAGGGCGTGGGGTTTTGCTCCTATGCCCTGATCGGGTTCTGGTATTCCGACCCGGCCAAGGCCACCGCCGGCCGCAAGGCTTTTATCCTTACCCGGATCGGCGATATCGCCCTGGGGATTGCCATCGGGCTTTTCTTCGTTCACTTCGGCACTACGGAAATATCGTATATCAATGCGCATACCAACACCCTGAGCATCGGGGCGGCGACCGTTTTCGGGCTTCTGCTGCTGTGGTCGGCGGTCGGAAAGTCCGCGCAGCTTCCCCTGTCGGTGTGGCTCCCCGACGCCATGGCCGGCCCCACGCCGGTTTCTGCGCTCATCCATGCCGCCACCATGGTGACCGCCGGCGCCTACCTGCTGATCAGGCTCTACCCGGTGGTTTCGCTTTCCCGCACCGCCCTGGGGGCGGTGGCCGTGGTGGGGATCGTGACGGCCATCTGGGCGGCGCTTTCCGCACTCGGGCAGCGGGACATAAAGAAGGTCTTGGCCTATTCCACCATCAGCCAGCTCGGCTACATGTTCCTGGCCATCGGTGCGGGCGATATCGCCGGCAGCTTTTCGTATCTCATGTCGCACGCCTTCTTCAAATCGCTCCTGTTTCTTTGCGCCGGGTGCATCATCCAGGCCCTGCACGAACAGGGCGACATTTTCATGATGGGGGGCCTTCGCCGGTCGATGCCCAAGGTGTTCTGGCTCTTCCTGGCCGGGGCCATTTCCCTGGGCGCGGTCCCGCCTTCCGGAGGTTTTCTGAACAAGGACCGGGTGCTGCTGGCGATCATGAACAATACGGGCACCCTGTACGATGTCCTTTTGCCGGCGGCCCTGGCGGCCACTTTTCTCACTTCGCTCTACACGTTCCGGCTCTTTTTCGTGGTCTTTGCGAAACCGGCAGGCGAACGGGAAGGGGTAAGCGCCGCCGATGTGAAGCCCAACCCGTGGATCATGGTGGATACGCTCTGGCCCCTGGCGATCCTGGGGCTCGCTGCGGGGTATCTCAACCTGACCAGCGACTGGGGCGGCGACGAATGGCTCGCCGGCTACCTGGCTTCCGTGCAGGGGGTGGTGGAGCACATAGGGGCCGCGGCGGTCCTGGAGACCAGGATTGCCGTCGAAGACGGAGGGCTGGCGCTCCTGGGGCTGATCGTCGCCTTCGCGCTGTACGGGCCGTACGAGTTTTCTCCCGCCAGGCAGGCGAGCAGGGTCTTCCGGGGGATGCGAAACCTCGTCTTTTCCGGTTTCTACCTGGACTGGTTCTACCTGGGGGCGATTGCCGCCCCCTTCAGGCGGGTGGCCGGGGTCCTGTGGACCAGGGTGGACGAACAGGCGCTGGACGCCCGCCTCATCGGTTCGGGAAAGATTTTTGCGGGCCTGTCCCTGGTCATTCGCCGCTGGACCACCGGGCGGCTTTCCACGTACCTGGGGATGCTTTTCCTGGGATTTGCGGCACTGGCGTGCGGGTTGGCGCTGGGATTTTACCTGGGGTTATAAAACATGGCGATGGCGGCAGCTAAAATCAAAACAGGCGCAGCCGGGCGCGGCCCGGGCCGGGGGGCCTCCTGATGGCCGATTCCTCTCTGCTTTCCGTCATACTGTTTTTGCCGCTCGTGGGGGCCGTGACGGCGCTCGCCCTGCGGCAAAACGCCCACACGTGCCGTGTGGTGAGCCTGGTCTTCGCCCTGGCGGACCTGGGGATGGTGGTTTCTCTGTTTTTCCTGGACCTTAAAGGGAACGCCGCGGGCGGGTGGATCCTGGCCGAAGACCGGTCGTGGATCGGCAGTATCGGAGTGCGGTACAGCCTGGCCCTGGATGGAATCAGTTTGCTCCTGATTTCGCTTACCGCGCTCCTAGGGGTCCTGTCGATCCTGGTTTCCTGGAAGCAGGTCGAAGAAAAGGTGGGGTTGTTTCATTTTTTCATCCTTTCCATGCAAACCGGCATCATCGGGGTGTTCCTGGCGACCGATCTTTTTCTTTTCTATCTGTTCTGGGAACTGCAGGTCATTCCCATGTTTTTCATCATCGGCATCTGGGGGCATTCCGGAAGGGTATTCGCCACCGTAAAATTCGTGATGTTCAGCATAGCCGGAAGCCTGCTGATGCTGGTGGCCCTCATCGCGCTCGTCATGCTCCACGGGGCGCAAACCGGAAACTACACGTTCTCCCTGGCCGAACTGGCCGGGCTGCCGCTGTCCGGGACCGTGGAAACCCTGCTGTTTTCCGCTTTTCTGCTGGCCTTTGCCATTAAGATCCCGCTGTTTCCCGTCCACACCTGGCTGCCGGACGCCCACACCGAAGCCCCCACCGCCGGGAGCGTCATCCTTGCCGGCCTGCTCCTCAAAACCGGCGCGTACGCCGTCCTGCGGTTTGCCTTTCCACTGTTTCCGCGCGCCGCCGCGGCATCCGTTCCGGTGCTCATCGTGCTGGGGCTTACCGGGGTGTTCTACGCCTCGTGGATCGCCCTGGCGCAACGGGACATGAAAAGGCTGGTGGCCTATTCGAGCATCGCCCACATGGGGCTGGTGGTGCTGGGCCTTGCGATCTGGAACGCGATGACCGTATCCGGAGCGGTGCTCCAGATGATCAATCACGGCATCACCACTTCGGCCCTGTTCATCATGGTGGGGATGCTCGACGAGCGCACGCACACCAGGGAACTGGCCAGGATGGGAGGCATCTGGCGCAGGATGCCGGTGTTCAGCGCCCTGTTCCTCCTGTTTGCCATGTCCACGGTCGGTCTTCCGGGCCTCAATAATTTCGTGGGCGAGATCCTTATCCTGGTCGGTGTTTTCAAAACGGTGCCGGCGGCCGGCGTGGTGGGATTTTTCGGCATCGTGTTCACCCTGGTCTACGTCCTGCGGCTGGTGCAGGAAACGCTCTACGGCGAACCGAGAAGCGAGTTCGAGTATTGGGACATTACCGGGCGCGAGGCGGCCGTTCTGGCCCCGCTGGTCCTGGCGGTGCTGGTGATCGGGTTCTACCCGGGGCCGGTGCTGGATCTGCTCCAGGGGCCGGTGCACTCCGTGCTGGACGGCCCGGCGAAAATGGCGGCGGCGGGGCTGCCGGGCGGGTGGTAGGAGCCGGCAAATGGGCCGCAGCCCGTTTTTTGCGCGCGCGTTTTGATACCGGAGTAACCGATGTCTTCCGAGTGGTCGATTCTGATTCCTTACATGATGCTTGCCGCCGGCGGCCTGGTCATTTTCTGCGCCGGTATTTCGAAGCGCGGGGGGGCGACGCTGTATTTCGCAATGGCGCTGGCATCGGTCCTGGGTGCCGTCGTCTTCGAGCTTTCCCGTGCTCCGGCGGAGATCGGCTTTCGGGGCATGATCGACGCCGGCGCGTATGCCGGGTTTTTCGTGGTCCTGATATGCCTGATCGCCCTGGCGACGCTCCTGTTTTCATTCCGGTACGCGCAGCTCCGGGGGATCGCGGGCGATGAGTTTTACGCTCTCATCCTGTTTGCCGCGCTGGGGATGGCCCTGGCGGCCGGCGCCCTCAACTGGATCATATTTTTCCTGGGGATGGAGCTTCTTTCGATCTCGTTGTACATCCTGATCGGTTCCGCCCGCGACGACCGGAAGGCCAACGAGGCGGCTCTCAAGTATTTTGTCATGGGCTCCGTGGCAAGCGGGTTCCTGGTGTTCGGGATCGCCCTGCTTTTTGCGGCGACCGGGTCGCTGGACATCGCCGCGAGCCTCGGGAAAGCCATTTCGGCGGAAAACACGCCCGTGGCGCTGCTCGGGCTGGGGCTCATCGCCGCCGGCATCGGGTTCAAGGTCTCCCTGGTGCCCTTTCACCTGTGGACCCCCGATGTATACCAGGGTGCCCCCGCTCCGGTAACCGCGTTCCTGTCCACCGGTTCCAAGGTGGCGCTGTTTTCGGCCCTGCTGAGGTTTTCGCTGGTCATGTCCGGCCAGCTTTTCGGTTATCTGGCGCCGCTTCTGTGGGGCGTCGCGGCCCTCACCATGGCGGTCGGAAATGTGACCGCCCTCGCCCAGACCAGCCTGAAGCGACTCCTTGCCTATTCTTCGATCGCCCAGATGGGATACGTCCTGATGGCCCTGCTTTCCGTGAAACAAAGCGGGGCGCAGGCCGTGATGTTTTACCTGGCGGTCTACGCGGTGATGGACCTGGGGGCTTTCGGCACGGTCGCTTTGCTTTCGGCCGCGAATGCCGACCTGGATTCGACGGCGAGCTGCCGCGGGCTGGGATATGCGCACCCGTGGGCTTCGGCCATGCTGGCCGTTTGCCTGCTGTCGCTTGCCGGCCTGCCGCCCACGGCGGGGTTCATCGGAAAGATCATAATTTTCAAATCGGTCCTGCAGGCCGGTTTTATCGGCCTGGCGATCATCGGGATCATCACGGCCATCGTATCCGTTTATTTTTACCTCAATGTTGTGGTATGCCTTTTCATGCGTGCGCCGGAGGTGCCGTACGCGGTGCCGTACGCGGTGCCGTACGCGGTGCCGTACGCGGTGCCGGAACCGGGAAAGCTGGGCGCGGTGTTGAGCGCCGGCATGATGGCGGTCGTTTTTTTTCTCGGCATTTTCCCGTCCCCGCTGCTTTCCGTGATCGAGTCCGCCCTGTTCTCCCTGCGGGGTTGACGGGCGCCGCCGGGTGGCGGGAGATGCAATATCCATATCCATGATGAGGAGCTGTTGATGAAGCCGGCTGGAATTGAAGCGGACCTGCACGAGTTTGCCACCGACCTGGGAAAGGTGCTTGCCGAAATGGAGGGGGCCGATTTCGCCCCGCGCCTCCATAAAAAAGACCCTACCCTGTGGAAAACCGAACCGGAGCATTGCAAAATCATTTCCAACGCCATGGGGTGGCTGGATTCTCCCGAAAAGATCAAGCCCGAGGCGGCGAAGCTTTGCGAGTTCGGCTCCGAGCTGCAAGCGGCCGGCTTTCGCCACGTGCTCCACATGGGAATGGGGGGCAGCAGCCTCGCTCCCCTGGTATTCAGCAAGACGCTGGGAGAAAGTTCCGGCGGACTGCCGGTAACGGTCCTGGACAGCACCGATCCGGCAACCGTCCTGAGGTTTGCGGGCGGCCTTCCGCTGGCCGAAACCTTTTTTATCGAAGCCAGCAAATCGGGCACCACCGCTGAAAGCCGTTCCTTCGGTGAATATTTTTTCGAAAAAGTGCAGAGAGTCAAGGCAAGCCAGGCCTGCGCCAATTTCGCGGTCATCACCGATCCCGGGTCGATGCTGGCCGGCCTGGCCGGGGAGCGGACCTACAGGAGAACCTTCCTGAATTACCCGGACATCGGGGGCCGGTATTCGGCCTTATCGTATTTCGGCCTGGTGCCTGCGGCCCTCATGCAGGCGGACCTTCCCGAGGTACTGGCGAGAACGGAGGCCATGATTGCGGCGTGCCGCATCGCGAAGCCGCTTTCCGATAACCCGGGAGTTTGTCTCGGCGCCGCCATGGGGGCCCTCGCCCGCCGCGGCAGAAATAAACTCACCTTCCTGATCCCGCAGCCCCTGGCGTCTTTGGGGATGTGGCTCGAACAGCTCATCGCGGAAAGCACCGGCAAGGACGGAAAAGGGATCGTGCCCGTTGCCGGGGAACCGGCCGGACCGCCCGAGGCGTACGGAAACGACAGGTTGTTCGTGGTATTCGTCCTCGAAAACAAGCCGGACCCCGCCATCGAGTCTTGCCGCGAGGCGCTGGTTCGCGCCGGGCAGCCGGTGATCACTATCCGGATGAGCGACCGGCTGGACCTGGGCAGGCAGTTTTTCCTGTGGGAGGTCGCTACCGCCACCGCGGGTGCCGTGCTGGAGATCAACCCCTTCGACCAACCCGACGTGCAGGAGACGAAAAAGTTTACGGGCAAAATCCTGGAAGACGTCCGCCAGCAGGGCAGGGTGCCCGAAGCGGAAATGAAGCTCGTCGAAGGCCCGCTGAGACTCTACCTGGCAGGAGGAGCGTCCACGGTCCGGCAGGCCGTTTCCATGTTTTTCGAACAGGCCGGTGCTGGGGACTACTTCGCCACCCTGGCCTACCTCACAGAAAACGAGGCCACCGGGCGCGGCCTGCAAAACGTCCGCACCCTGGTAAGAGACCGGCTCCGTCTCGCCACCACGGTGGGATACGGCCCCCGGTACCTGCACTCCACCGGGCAGTTGCACAAGGGAGGGCCGAACAGCGGCCTGTTCCTGCTGCTGACGTCGGATTTCGGAGACGATGCGCCCATTCCCGGCCAGCCCTACACCTTCGGGATGCTGATGCGGGCGCAGGCGCTGGGCGATTTCGAGGCCCTGCGCAAGCACCGCAGGCGAGTGCTGCGCGTGCACGTCGCCGGGCAGGATGTTGCGAAGGGGCTGAGCCTGCTGGAAGAAATCATCCGGGAAGCGGTTCCGCAAAGGTAGGCGGCCGGTTGCGGGGGTTGCGGGGCCGCGGCCGGCAAATCGATTCTGCTCTTTAAAAAAACGGTGCGATAGGGCAGAATCGCAGGCGGGTGGGAGTGTGTTTTTCATCAAGACAAAACGGGAACTTCCGGAAAGAAACGAATGAAAAAACTTGCCGCGTCGATATTGTCGGCCGATTTCGGGAAACTGGCCGAGGAAGTAAAGGCCGTGGAGGCCGCGGGGGCCGATTGGATCCACGTGGATATCATGGACGGCCATTTCGTCCCCAACATCACCATCGGTCCCGACGTGGTGCGGGCGCTGCGCCGGGCGACCGGCTTGCCGCTCGACGTGCATCTCATGATTGAAAAACCGGATCGCTACCTCAAGGATTTCATCGAAGCGGGTGCGGACTGGCTGGGAGTTCACCAGGAAGCCTGTACTCACCTGCACCGGACCGTCCAGAGCATCAGGGAACTGGGGGCCAGGGCCGCCGTGGCGCTCAACCCGGCGACGCCGCTGACCATGATCGAACCCGTCCTGCCCGATTTGGACATGATCTTGATCATGACCGTAAATCCGGGGTTCGGCGGGCAGGCGTTTATCCGCAACATGCTGCCCAAAATCCGCCGATGCCGGCAGATGATCGACGAGGCCGGCATCGCGACCGTCATCCAGGTGGACGGGGGAGTGAATGACGAAACGGTCGCGGAACTCGCCCGGGCGGGCGTGGACGTTTTTGTGGCCGGTTCCGCGGTTTTCAAGGGGACCGATTATGCCGGAAATATCGAAAGACTCAAGGAGGGGATGGAAACGGGGTAAACGGTTTCCCATGAAATAGAATTGAAGAAATCGAGACTCACCCCTGCGAGGTTTTCCGATCTGGCGCTTTGCACAGCGGTCTTTTGCCTCCGTCACTTTTAAATTTTCATTTTCAAATCCTCCAGCATCCTGTCGGCATAATCGAGGATGTAGTCGCGTTGCGCGCGGTCGGCGTAGCGGATGCAACTGCACCGCAGGACGTTTTTGCTGCGGATGAGCAGTTCGAAATTGATCGTGGTCTGCGAAAGGTTTACGGCGAAGTAAAACGGCCAGCAGTCTTTGTGTTCCTTCTGGACGTCGGTGTAGAGGGCTTCGGGCAACGGCAGCCGGAAAACGTCGTCGAATACCGTCTTTTCCGCATTGTTGTCCAGAAATTCATGGAGCAGGTCGTGGTCTTCCTCGCGGAGCTGGTCGAAAACATATTGTTTCATCGCGTTTGCCTCTGTTCAGGATAGTGTCAGGAATGCCTTCCGCGCTGCTGGAGCCAGCTCAGGGCGCCCATGATGCCGAATGAGAGCACCAGTAAAATGATGCTGAGGCCGGCGGCCAGTTCGAAGCTTCCCTTGGATACTTCGAGCACGGTGGCCGTTGTGAGCACCCGTGTGTAGCCGCGTATATTCCCGCCCACCATCATCGACGCTCCCACCTCGCTGATCACTCCTCCGAAACCGGCGATGATCGCCGCCAGGATGCCCAGCCGCGCTTCCCACAAGAGGAGCAGCAGGTACTGGAGCCGGGTGGTCCCCAGGGAGAGGATCTGGAGGCGGAGCTTGGGATTGATGGCCTGGATGGCCGCCATGGTGAACCCGGCGACCAGCGGCGAAGCGATCACCGCCTGGGCGATGATCATCGCCGTCGGGGTGTAGAGCAGCCCCAGCATGCCGAGCGGGCCGTAGCGCATCAGAAAAATCCAGGTGACGAAACCGACCACCACCGGCGGCAGGCCCATCCCGAAATTCACCACGCTGACCATGAGCCCCCGGCCGAAAAAGCGGGTGAGGGCCAGCCCGGTCCCGATGGGAATGCCGATCAGGATGCTGATCGCGGTGGCGATGCCCGAGACCTGGAGCGTCCGGTAGGTGATGTTCAAAACGTCCGGGTCCAGAGTGATGAGCAGCCGAAAGGCTTCGGCAAATCCCCTGATGATGGTGTCCATGCGCCGATTCGCTCCGTTGCGGCAAGACGGGCCGCCCCCCTCCGGAAATTCCGGCCCGTAACATAAAAAAAGCGCTGTCGATAGAGGGTCATTAGAAATGTTTGCCGCCAATTTATCAACCACTTTTCAAAAAAGCTACGGTCAGGACCGGCGGGGATATCGATATTCGGAGAGCGGAAGCTCATGATTTATTTACATCAGGGCTTTAAGCTCATATAAGTAACCGGTGCCGGCGGGAGACTTGCCCGGTTGACGAAAATCCTGTATGGAAGACGATGCGCATGCCGGCCGCGAGCATGTTCATGTGCATTCACCGGCGTTTGCCTTGAAATTAAACCTGTTTATATTGACATAGTTGAAGGTGATGGTGAGTTTTAGAAGCGAATTGGAGCCAGACGCGCACAATCCCGGCAGAGTGATAAGCCAATCCATGAGAAGCGTTTTGGGGCACGTCCATGTGAACATGCCCTGGAACCTCGTGCATCGGTTTTTGGGCCTGATCCTGAATAACGGCATCAATGTCGAACTCGGTTTCGGGGCGGAGGATCTCGATGGGGCCTCCGAGGAAGATATCGTTTCCACTGTCGGCCGGATCCGCGATGCCGGATGCCGGATCAGCATGCACGGACCTTTCTGGGACCTGTGCCCGGGGAGCGTCGACCCGCGGATAAGGGAAGTTTCCGGAGCGCGGTTGCACCGGTTGTTCGAATTAATGGAGTATATACGGCCGGTGCAGGTGGTGTGCCATACCGGTTTCGATCCCAGGCACCACCGGAGCCAGCGGAGCGTGTGGATCGAAAACAGCCTGGAGGTCTGGGGGCCGTTGGCCGAACGGGCGAAGGCGCTTGGGGCGCCGCTGGTGTTGGAAAACGTCTGGGAAGAGGACCCGTCGCTGCACCTGGAACTGCTGGGCAGGCTGGGGAGCGCGTGGACCGGTTTTTGCCTGGACACCGGCCACCAGA
>LUZZ01000518.1 GCA_001603845.1 Syntrophobacterales bacterium Delta_01
TTAGGTCACAATCCTATTGTCTCTGCAATCCGGAGTGTTCGCAACACTTTGCAGCAGCATCTGGATGAATCGATGCTTTTTGAGGATACCATAAGAAAGTTTTCATCAAATTTTTCAAGATACAAAATATACCATTTCGGACTCATTGCCTATTTCTGTAAAGCTCTGCCGAAACGATCAAAAATTGCTGTCAAGATTTACAATATTTGTAATTTCGTGGACCAAAATCTATTTATGCTTATCCCAGGCTTAAGTAAATACGCGGCAAATTTTAACGTGGCGTTTTGGAAGTGAACGGATTGATTTTTTCAATTCGCAAATAATTTTGGCGTTGTGTATAGAATTGTTTTGCCGAGAAACCATGGTACTGCCGGGCGGGCATGATGATGAGGTGCCCGCCCGGATAGTGTGGAATTGCCTGTGTTTTGTCGATTCCCTTATTCCCCGACCAGCCTCAGCCCGGTGGGGGACGGCAGCACGACTGTGTGACCGTCCGCGCCGATGGTCCATCCCTCTACGGTCTGATCCAGCAGGGTGAAGGTCTTGCTTGTAAAGTTCACGCCGTTCAGATTGAGTGCGTACTTATAGGCAGAATTCAGCGCTATGCCGCGGTCTATGGCGTAGGATGCCGAATCGCGCAGGGCGAATTCCTGCCCGGTAAGGGTGCCGGCCTGCAGTGAAGACCACCCTGAAGTTTTGGTCAGGTAGCTGGACATGCTAAGGGTCGGATAGCTCGGATAAGTGGGGTCCGAAGATGCACGGGCATTGCTGGGTGGGGAGACGGACCACAGGTTGTTTGCCAGCGAGACTCCGGAAGACATATTGCTGATGCTGCCGCTCGATTGCCACACCAGGTTATTCTTGAATTCCACGCCGCCTCCACTTGAAGTATCTATCCGGATGTTGTTTCCAGAATACCCTTCAACGGACGTATTGTTGTAGATTTTAACGTTGCTCGGGTTGCAGTATCCCCAGATATTGGCGCTGCCGATATTATTGGAAGTTGCAGCGACGAGGTTACCGTAAATGTAATAATTTGTATTGTACCCGGAACAATATTCCTGGTCTTCGCTCCCAACCATTATGCCCCATCCCGGATTGCCCCATACCCAATACCTTGTATTCTTAGTGTCATATACGAGGTTATACCTTATGGTGATATTACGGGAACTATGGGTGTAAATTCCGGACGTGCCACCATCCACGACAGTATTATATTCGATGGTAATACCGTCATTACCCCATATGGGAGAAATTCCTTCTCCTCCGGTGCCGTGGACATAGTTGTTACGTATTACGCAATTTGTTGAGCCTCTTATCTGTATGGCGGAGCCGTAGTTTCCGCTGGAATTTATCCCGTCGAGCTTGCTCTTCTGGGTTTCGTAAACTTCATTGTTCTCAATTAAGGCATTATCAGATCCGGACTCGAATATGATGCCCAAGTCAGTCATATCGTGCACGAGGCAGTTCCTTACCACGCCGGATTTGGCATTGTAGAATTCAATGCCGACAGGGCCCATTACATTTTCCGGACCGGTGTTCCTGACCTCGATGCCGTAGACGGTCACATAATCCGCCGCGACTTCGATCAATTTTCCGTATTCTCCCGGCAGGGTCCAGTTTCCGTCGATAACCGGCCGGTTTCCGGAGATGCCGACCGTTTCAACCCCGTTGTTCATATAATATGCGCCGATGACCCTCGCGTTGCTGGAGGAACCGCCGGTGGAGACATAGAGCTTCTCCTTCCATGTTCCGCCGCACTTGAAATAAACATCGTCACCGGTGGCGAACGAGTAGGAGTTGACTTTGGAAATCGAGCGCCACGCCTGGGCATCGGAAAGGCCCGAAGCCGAATCGTTTCCGTCCGGTTTGACATAATAGACGGTTGCGAATGCATCGACTGCGAAGAACAGCAGCAGTAGAGTTGCCAACAGTATCTTTCTCATAACTTTTCTCCCTTATTGCGTCCTATGCCTAAAATGTGCGTGCCTTGAGGCCGGTTCCCCGTCCAGGCAGGATCGGCGGAAGGCAATTTTTTCCCGGCGATGACCTCAAAACCCTACAGTTCCTGTTGTGATATCCCTTCTTACCCGCATTCGGCGGACTGAAGCGGCCAGAGTTTCCCCATGTTAAAAAGATGTTCGGCAAAAAGAAAGTTACATGTCTGTGACCCGGGCACGACATTGCCCGGTAAAGCCGTCCAGGGCTTGGCTCAGGGTTTCCCCGTTGCTTTTTTCGCTGTTTACCTATGGCGGCGCTGTTATGTTTAGCAAACGGCATGCCATGAGCGGCTGTCGTGGAGGAATCCCGTTTGCTCGTCATGCCGTCCGTTCCCGCCACCGAAGCGAACTACCAAAATGCCAATCGAATTACCAAAAGCGCTGTATCCTGCTGGAGCGGCGCCGACGGCCGTCTGTTTTGACACTGCTGTCAAAATGATGAAAATTGCCCTTCGCGTCTCCCCGTGACTTTTCCGGGAGCGTGCGTGCGGTTCGCGGAGTTGACGCTTTCGGGCAAATGATTATGAAGGGGTGGGAACGGGAGATTCGCCGCAGTTGCCGGATATACGGTACGGGGGGCTTTGGGACACCGTGCGGTTTCGGACGGAATCGGAATCGGCCCGGAGTGAAAACCGCATCGGATTCCGAATCGCCGAAATGCCATGAGAGGGCTGGATTTACGAATTTCTTATTTATCCATCCATCACTTCCCGGCATCATCACCGAGACGGGAACCGTCTGTGCAAGCCCAGGTAACCGCCGATTCGTTTTGTTTCTCTCGTGAAGCGGGCTTCATTTGACAAAATATGGAACTTTCGGAAATCCCGATGGATCCGCCCATAGAGTACCAGGGGCCGTTTAATGATCGATATCCACAGCCACATCCTTCCGGGACTCGACGACGGGGCCAGGGATTTGTACCAGGCCCTGGCGGCCTCCTACCTGGCGGCGGAGGACGGAATCCGGGGCATCGTTTGCACGCCCCACTGGGTGAAGGGCAAATGCGAAAATACCCGGCCGGAAGTGATGCACGCGCTGGAAAAGTTGAAGCAGGGGCTGGACGGGCAAGCCATTCCCCTGGATCTTTACCCGGGGACGGAACTCCACGTCGACGAAGGAATGATTCCCGGTATCCTCCGCGGCGAGCTGCTGACCCTCAATGACACCGGCCGGTATGCCCTTCTTGAACTTCCGGTCGCCACGGTGCCTCCTTTTCTGGAAGAGCTTCTGGACAGGATGAGGGCGGAAGGCATCGAGCCCATCATCGCTCACCCCGAGCGGAATCTCGTCTTTTTGAGAAGGCCGGAACAATTGTTCGACCTGATCGAGGCCGGGGCGCTCGCGCAGTTGACGGCCGCAAGCCTTGTGGGACATTTCGGGGAGAGAATAAGGCTGTTTTCGGTGCTGATGCTGGAGCACGGCCTGGCCCATGTCCTGGCGACCGATTGTCACGGGCCGCAGATGCGCAGCCCCAACCTCTCCGAAGCGCGCAAGGTCGCCGAAGCCGTCGTGGGGGTGGAGCAGGCCCGCATACTGGTAAGCGACAACCCGCGAATGATAGTTGCCGGGGAGCCGGTTCACAGATTTGACCTCCTTCCTGTTAAAAGCCGTAAAAGTATTTGGCGAAAGCTTTTTTCGTCGGTCCGTGGCTAATAAATAACGGCGCGGCCGCCGATACAAACGGCAGGGGCTGCGTCGGCGGACAGGTG
>LUZZ01000147.1 GCA_001603845.1 Syntrophobacterales bacterium Delta_01
GCCCCAGGGCGAGCCGGTCCGCCGGTATGATCAGGTACCCGGCATATCCCCGGTCGAACAGCTCCCGCGCTTGCTCGTACCTCGCCCTGTAGTCCGGCCCCACGAAGAGGATGATGGCGTCCGCCTTGCGAAACGGCGTTGAAAAGAGCAGAAACCGGGGAGCAAAAAACGGGACCAGGATGGCCGGAAGCAATGAGATCCAGATGAAGCGCCGGAATACGCCCCCCGTGAAATTGCTCGGCCCGCTGCCCGCCGGCTCAGAGTTTCTGGCTTTGGCCGCTTTGTATGGAATCAAGGATTTTAAAGGTCGCAAGCGATGTGTGATAAATCTGCTCGAAGGGAATGATCTCTTTTCCGCCTTCGCGGATACACTGCAAAAAGGCGAGGATTTCGTTTTTCTGGCCTTTGTCCTGGGAGAAAAGCTTCTTTTTCCTCGCGCCGTGTTTGGAATGGATGGTCAGCACCCGGAAATCGTCTATGACGGCCGCCGTGCCGTTTGCGAACATTTCGATTCGCTCCTTCGGCAGGTCCTTCGGGCCGTTGGCGAGATACGAGACGGTCCCGGCGGAGCCGTTCGCGTACTTCAGGCAGATGTGCAGGGTGTCGTCGAGGTGGAACGGGTCCGGAAGCGATGCCGCGAACAGGGACACCGGAAGCGAGCCGGCAAGGAATGTCAGGGTGTCGATGAAGTGGCAGACTTCCCCCAGAATTCTCCCGCCGCCGAATTCGCGGTCCTGGATCCACGATCCGGGCGGGACGGAGCCGGCGTTGACCCGGCAGACGACCGCCGCCGGGCCTTCGCCCGCAAGGCGTTTCGCTTCTTCGAGAAACGGGGAAAAACGCCTGTTGTAGCCGACCATCAGCAGCGGGGCCGAAGCGTTTTCGCCTCCCTCGAACGATTCGCAGCGTTTCCTGATGGACTCCAGCTCCTCCAAAGTAAGACACAGGGGCTTTTCGACGAATACGTGCTTTCCGGCCTCCAGGGCCCGCAGGACGTATTGCGCATGGCTGTCGTGGCGCGAGGCGATAAACACCGTGTTGATTTCATCGTTTTCCAGTATCTCGTATGCATCGGTCGTGCAGAATTCGAACCCGAACCGTTCCCCCACCGACCTGGCGCCGGTGCCCGTGGCGGTCATCACCCCTTTGAGCGCAATGTCGGGCGATTCCGGGATGTTGGGAAGCAGGTGGCTTTGCGCGTACGAGCCCGCTCCGATAAAACCGATGTTTATCAGGCGTTTTCCGGCGTTGCGGGTGGAGCGGGGGAGGGGCTTTCTGGTCGCGGGCGATTCGATATGCTTTGCCGCATCGTATTCCACGAGGATTCCCGCGTGCGGCTCGGACCGTTCCATGATGAGGTCGTAGGCCCCGGGGGCCTCATCAAGCTTGAAAACATGCGTGGTGAGGAAGGATAAATCGATTTTGCCCGAATGGATGAGGTCCTGAAACGCCTGCATGTTGCGGTTTTCGGTCCACCGGACGTAGGCCGCGGGGTAGTCCAGCCCCTTTTCCTCGTAGTGGGGGTCGTAGCGTCCGGGGCCGTACGAGCAGGACATCCTGAGCTGGAGTTCCTTCCGGTAGTAGTGCGGCTCGCGGTCGAACCCGGTGGGTACCGCGCCCACCACCACCACCACGCCCCGCTTGCGGGCGACCGCCCCGGCGAAATTGACGGGATCGAGCGAACCCGAGGCGGCGGTGATGATCACTGCGTCGCACCCCAGTCCGTTGGTGAATTCATCGATCTTCCACTCGATTCCGTCTTCGTTGCGGTTCAGGGCGAGATCGACGCTGCGGTCCTGGGCCATGTCCACCATCGAGGCGTTGATATCGATTCCCACGGCGCGGACGCCGGAAGCCCTCAGCAGCAGGCCGCTCAGTTGGCCGAGAAGCCCCAACCCGATGACGGCGCAGCTCTCGCCGATCCTGAGATCCGCCTGTCGCACCCCCTGCATGGCGATCGCCCCCAGGGTGTTGTAGGCCGCCTGTTTCAGGTCCGCGCCCGGCCGCAGCCTGACGCAAAGATTTGCCGGCACGCACACCGCTTCCGCATGGCATGCCGCAAGCCCGGCGCAGGCAACCGGGTCTCCGATGCGAAACCCCTCGACGTCCGGCGCCGCGCCGATCACCTCTCCGGCACACGAGTAGCCGAGCGGCGAGTAGGCGTCCAGTTTTTTCATGACCGCCCGGTACGTCTGCACCGGTCCCTGCGCCCTCAACGTGTCGATCACCTGCCGCAACTGCTGCGGCCGCTCCCTGGCCTTGCCGATCAACCCCTTGCGGGCGGTCCGGACCGTACTCCCCTCGGTCCCGGCGCTGATGACCGAGTAGTGGTTGCGCACCAGCACCTCTCCGCTTCGCGGCAGCGGCAGCGGGACTTCCAAAACGTGCATGGAGCCGTCTTTTAGTTTTTGGGTGAGTTGGTTCATGAAAGTCTTTTTCAAATAGGACTATATATAAAATGGGTCGAAATCAGTATCCAGAGGGATTATTTGTCAACTGGCTCTTGGATAAAGTTCCTTATTTTTCCGGCCTCTGTCCTGATTAGATCGTCAACGATAGATGCCATGAAAGTAAGTTTGCCTGCAAACTGGCTGTTAAGTTCCTGTTCTATGGCTGAAAGATGTGCGGTCGAAATACCCGGTCCTTTCATGATGTCCACCCTTATGAGGCCGGGCCGTGTCTGAATAAACTGCCATTGCTGGATGTTGGAAAAGGCGCCCCGTTGCGTTTCAATGGAGCTGAAAAGTATCTTTTCATTTTCGGTGCTTATCATGCAGTCGTTGTTTCGGCGTCCGACAACCCTGGCGAGCCGCGTATAGGCCCTTCCGCAAGGGCAAGGTCCGGTGGAATAGAGAGCGAAGTCGTCCGTGCAATAGCGTATGAGCGGCATGGCCTGGTTAAGAAAGCCTGTTCCTACTATTTCTCCCACGATCCCGGGTTCTTTGATCACATTTCCCGAACCGTCGATCAGTTCTGTGTAACCGTACTCCGGGAATAGGTGATATTCGCGCGAATGCTCGCATGCCCCAGCGAGCACGACTTTTTCGGTCTGCCCATACCATGAGTAAACACTAGCCTGAAAGGCATCCGACAATAGGCGGGACTGTTCTTCGCTCATGTTTTCCGATCCGCAAAGAACAGCTTTGAGACCTGTAATCCGGATTCCTCTATCGATGCAATAGCCTGCCAGTACCGTGAGAGCCGAGGGCAGGCCGTAGAGATGGTGGGGCCTGAACTCTTTTATCATTTCGGTGTATTGATCCATATCGGCGTAGGTGAGATGCCGAGGCGAAAGCTGCAGTTCATTATGCAGCGCGTTGAATTTCCATTTCGCCTCTTTTTCCTTCTTGAAAGGAACACCCAGAAAGGCCACTCTGCGCTGGTTCGGTTCAAACCCCACACGTTTCCATTGCGAGTGCATGAATGCCCATTCTTCAAAATGAGACTTCAGTGAAAACAATAGTTTCAACGGCTGGCCCGTCGTTCCTCCTGTGTGACCGATGTAGCTGTTGATTGTGTTATAGTCAGTGCTCACCATCAGGTCATAGTGCGCGAAAACATCCTTTTTTGTAAGGAGCGGGATCTTCTCCAATTCATCTACGTGTGAAAAATGAGAGGGGGCAAATCCAATAGAATCGAAACGCGCTCGATAGAAAGGCACCTTTCTATAGGCATAGGTCAACATTTCCTTCAGTTTGATCAATTGGTATTCTTCCAGCGCTTGCTTGGGAAGCCATTGGCTTTTCGCCAGCATGGCCGCGGTGCTTCGGTAGGTATTGCCGGCTCTCAGTGAAAACGGCACTAACGAGGCAAGGCGCTTCGTGCTGTCTGGAATTCGTTCATAGATGCTTTTGAGAAACTCGCCCGCCATAAAATGTGCTCCTGGATAGGATTCAGCAATTGGATGAGATGAATGCCCACTTTTGTGGGAGCGATGAGGGGCCAGTACAACGGTAACCACACCGGCACGGGGATTGACGGCAGATGATGTTCCCGGGTGTCTATGTAGTAAAAATTATTGATAGTGTTTAGGGCATTTTGGTAAAAATCATTATCCTCATGGACCTGCTGTTCATAAGATGGCGCAATCGCCCGTATATTCCTCTGAACAGCCGGTTATACGCATCGATCAGACTGAGGTTTCGCGTGCAGATCACTTTTGATGCGCAGAGGCGAAAAAGCTTTGTCATGGAGGCGCTTGGCAAGTTTGCGTGGTAGAAAAAGGGAGCATGACTGGGGAAAGAGCAGATCTTTTTCAGGCCATAACGCCCGCAAAGCGATTCATATCCAGCTTCCGGCCGGATTATTTCCCAGTACTTGCAGTTGTCCAGTTCGATCTTATCCGATGAGGACCTGTAGGTGGTATCGGTGAAACACTGGCCACATCTGGCAACCGGTTCTCTCAGGACGAGAAATCCGGCTTCTGCCGTCAAACCTATGGCCTTTTCCAGGAATTTCTCCAATTCCGCTGGCTCCAGGATGTACATGAGAACACCGGAGATGATAATCAAATTGAACTCCGTAGAACTCTCAAACTCCTGAAAGGCTTTACGATAGCAGACGATGTTTTTCAGCGGCGCGGTTCTGGCCTCCAGGAGATCAAAGATCGCCGATGGCTCCAGTGCGGTCACGGACCCGACTCTGCCCGCCAGTGAGATGCTCCATCTTCCTCCGCCGGCTCCCACGTCCAACATGCGCCAATGTGGCTCGGGCCGCACGACATTGATGACGGAAGTTGTTTCTAGCGCATTGATCACTTCCGCAATCTCCCGGGGATACTGCCCGCCCGATTCATACACCGAAGGCTCAAAGAGACCGCGTTTCGCAGACCAGAGCATGATACTCTTCCTGCTGCTTGGAGCCATGTGGCTCATGTTACTGCTCCTCGAAGAAGGAGGTCGAATCGCAACCGCGCTTTGGTGGTTCCGGTACTGCTCGTTTCATAAAAAATTCAACAGCTCTCTGTGTGTTGCGATAATAGGCGTCCAGTGAACAGTTATGCTCGAAGATTTCTCTTCCGGCATTCCCCATTGAGAGTCTGAGTTCCGGGTCCCGCACCAGGCGAAGGACACGGTCGGCAAGAGCCTCAATGTCGTCCGGGTCCACGATGTAGCCGCTCACACCGTCACGCACGACCTCGGGGATAGCGCCCACTGGCGAAGATACCACCGGGACACCTCTTTGCATGGCTTCAAGATTTACAATGCCGAAAGTCTCCTTGGATGTTGGAAAGACAAGAATATCCATCTCCCGCAGAAGTTTCTCTTTTTCCCGGCCGTACACGGGGCCGGGCAGTTCAACACAATCACTAAGCTTCTTTGCGGCGATGAAATCCTTCAGTTCATGCAGGTACGGCTCACTCGCATGCCCGCCGGCCAGGGTGAAACGGACGCAAGGCTCCCGGGGCCGAACCTGCTTCGCCATCATCAGAAATCTCATTGGCCCCTTTGAAGGGATGAGGTTGGACAGGAACACGACCCGGACGATACCGTTGCCTTCTTTCCTGGGGGAAACATTTTGTACCGCACCAAGCGACGGAATCCCGTTAGGAATAACAAAGAGACGATGATCGGGGATGCAGTGGCTGACGTCCTCTTTCAGCCGCTCACCGAGTACCAGTCCGCCAACTGCATTTTTTAACGCTGTGCGGACGATAGGGCGAAGAGGGAAATAGTGCGGAGACTCATATGTTCTATAGCCCTTTCCGTGAAAATAAAGGACATAGGGGACATTCCTTTTTCGCAGCATCCATAGAATCAGGCAATCAACCAATAGGGATTGCAATCCCACGGAGATAAAATAGACACATATATCAGGCCGTTGACCTCGTACTGCGGAAAGGACTCGGCGACATAGGTCCGGAACCATTTTGACTTTCCGGTAGGATATCTTCTCCATTTCCGATATGCTTCTTGAGAATGTCTTTTCAACTATCTCACAGCCGTAGCCGTTTGCTGCGAGAGCCTGCATGAAACGCTCTGCCATCACGTTCGACCCGTGTACCGGCGGCGGGAGCTGCCCAATTACAAGGATGCGCGGTTTCATGCTTCTTCCCACCAGGCAAAACGTCCATGGAAAAAAATGGGCAATGCCGCTGCTTGCAATGTATGTAAGTTGTTGAAAGATGACATTTGAACTGGGCTCACCTGCATATTCGATTTTTCGATGGTCCCGTTAAGTCGAAATACCACTTCAAAAGCTCAATCTGCTGATTATTTATGCCGGAGACTGAGACAATGCGCTTTTTCCAGTGCATCACGGAAGTTCCGCGCCATGATGTCCATGTTATATTCCTCTTGTACTGTCCGCAGAGCACTTCCGGACAAAGTCTCCCGAAGTTGCCGATCGTTCGTTACAAGCCGGATTTTCGCAGCAAGATCGGAGGCGTCGCCATCCTTGAACAAGAGACCGTTATAGCCATCTTGTAAGGCATGTATCTCAGGAGTATGTCGGCATAGATTATTGTGTGTGATTACCGGCAGGCCATATCCAAATGCGTGGAAAACACTCAAGCCAAGCGAGCGCGGGAAAACGAACGATTGAGCGGTCAAAAACCAGGGAGCCAACAGGTTCTGGTCATAGATTGCGCCCAGAAAGCGTACATGGTCTCGTACTCCCAGTTGATCGGACAGGTTGAGCAGGGAGTCACGGCATTCGCCTTCACCGATGAAAACGAACCGGTAGCTCGTATCATCGCGAATGAGTTCGGCGAGCGCCTGAATACCCAATGCCAGGCGGTCTGCATCGCCAAGGCGGCCGCAATAAAGGAGCATCTTGCAGCCACCCAATTCCTGCTCTTGGAGAAACTGGACGAGACGTTCGGTGGACCATGCTTTCCGGGCTTCTTTAATAGGGCTTTGGTCAATGGCGTTTTGCGCTGCAAAGACGTTCTGAGGGCGCAGTCCGTGAGAGATATACGCTTGCTTTTCCGCATTGAGGTACAGCAAGGTGACATCGCACAAACGGGCCATGGAGATGCGAGCGGAGTGTGTGATCCGCCCGTTAAACCCGAATGCATGAGTCCACCATACAAGGCCCACGCCGCGTCGTTTGGCCTCCAGCAGGAGGAAGTAGTTGCTGAGGTAACGTAGCTCGCCGCAAAGGACGAGGACGTCTCCTTTGGTGAAAGACGACGGCAATTCCATGTTTTTTTGCCATACGAAAGGCGTTCCGTTGATTCTGACGGCTTGGTGATTCAGGTCCTGCCAGTGTTCACCGGCATCCACGGATTGGAGATTTCTGACCCACGGCAGACTCCTGCTTGCACTGACAACAAGCTGTAGGTCAGGTATTTGCGAAAGCTTTCTGAAAAGGGTCAGCCGATAATGAGGGATCAATGGTTGAATTATTCTAACGCGCATTATCGTTGCTCTTGTGCTTGATAGTGCCGCAACCACAATGTCTGGCCTGTGACGGTGGCAAAAGATGCGAAAATCGATGCACCGGCTAATCCGGCGGCTCCCCAGCCCCATCCGGTGAAGAGGAAGGTAAGCCCGAACGAAAACGCCCCGGATGCCAGTTGGAACGCAAAGCCTTCCCACATGGCCTCCAGACTTGCCAGGGCGCGGGTTAGAAGCTCCTGGATGGCAATAAATACTGATGAAAAGGCCACCAGCACGAGTACGACAGTGCCTTCCGAGAACTGATTTCCATAGAAGCGAACGATATAAGGTGAGAAAATGCTGATCACCAGAGCTAATATCCCGGATGCAAGTCCGTAGAAAGCTACGTTCAGCACAAGAAGTTTTCTGAAACTTGTCACATTGCCTGCCCCGAACAGGCTCGATAACATGGGCAGAAGGACGCTGTTCAATGCCAATGGAACGAATAGAATGAGGGTTCTCCACTGAAGGGCCACGGTATATAGCCCCATCTGTGCGAATCCACTCGGCTGATTCACCAGGAGAGCGTTGCAGGACCATGTGATTGGTCCCATCAGCGCACCGCCAAGGGCGGCTGGGATCGAAAAACGACGGAGAATCGGTATTTCACTGAGACATCCGGAAAGTGCAACAACAATCCCCTGCCGGCGGCACTCCCGGCGAATGGCAAGCTCGTTTAGCAGCCACATGGCCGCTTCGGTGACCGTCATGGCAGCCACAGCACCATAAAGGCCCCAAAGCAAGGTCCCCGAGACGGTGACCGTGAAGCGAACCAACCCGATCCAGCAATTCCGGTCCGCCAAGCTCCGAAAAGCTTCCAGCCCGCTCAAAGTCCCGTTCTGGGCCTGGTTCAATACGTTAAAAAACAGGGCCGCCGAGCTAAAAGCGAGAAGAGGGGCCAGCTTGGGGGCGGATAGGATACGGTCGGCCAGCCATGGCGCCGTCACCAGGAGGGAGCAGGCCAACAGCAGGCTGGTGCCCAAAGAAAGCAAGTTACTCAATGCAATGATTCGTCCGGAGCGACCAGGGTCTGTTACGCGATATTCTGCAACATATTTAGCGGTTGTCATGTTGAGGCCACCGCCTACGAGCATGCTCAACATAACCATGGTACTGTAGATGATGCCGTATTCGCCGAAGCCCTCCTTGCCGAGGAGTCTGGCAACGGGTATGGATGCTAGCAGGCCGGCGCCCCGTGAGACAATGACCGCCAGCATGCTCCAGAAAGCCCCTCGCGCCAGGCGAGAGGCTATGGGAGATGATTCTACGCGGTCCCAAACTGTTCTCAGGAAAGAAGGGCAAATGCTGAGAGCGGTGGCTCGTATTCTCATGAGATGGAAAAGTCTTTCCGAGCTGGTGTAGGCTGCACAAAATCAACGGACAATACACCATGCAGTGCAATAGGACTGCTCGGTCTGCATCTGACGGGTCTATTTGGGTTGCGAAATGGCAAAACCACTGTGAATCCTGTGGTGTGGCAGCATCTCCTGCTGGGGATTCTGGGGGATAGGGGGCTTTTCCTTCCGGATGCTCAAAGCAAATACAATGTAGAACCACCCCAGAAGGCTTATATATGAAGCGGCGGCAAACAGTGCACTCTGTGCCATGTTCGCCGTGGCCATGAAAAGGCATACATAAAGTGCCGCAGCCAAGCTTTTGTCACGGTTGAACAGCAGACGGCAGAGCGCCTTTACACTCATGGCAAGATAGAGAACGAGTCCAACCACTCCAGAGTCAATAAGCACTTGTATATAACCGTTATGCATTGTTGCCCGGAATCTGCTGGTGGTGCTCCAGCCTCCGACTATCACCTCACCATGTTTCTTGAAGGCGTCGTCTCCTGCACCAAATCCATATCCGAAAATTGGTCTCTGCCTGACTTTTTCCAATGCCGTCTCCCAGACGCTCACTCTTCCGCTCATGTTGGCTATGGACTTAACTCTTAAGTACTTCTCGATTTCAGGATTTACCAATGTAGAGCCCACAAATATTGAGAATGTTGTGACTATGATAACGGCACACGCAGCGATCAACTTCCATTGGAGCCCAATCGTACCGCTGGACCACAACATTACGACACCGGTGGCTACCAGCCACGCAAGCCAATAGGTCCGGCACATCGCCAAGATAAGGCAAATGAAGCAAAGAAACATTCCGCCGATTCTTATGGGCCTGGAGATTACTGACGGTTTTGCATATGCGAGCAGACCCCACGATATTCCGGAGGCGGCTGCAAGTGCTTCCGGATTTGGAAACAGGCCTCGGAATCGCCGAAAACCTTCTAAAGGATTGTAATAATAAGCAATGGATGGAAACAATTTCATAATGACTAGGCTTATTACCATCAAAATTAATAGCACTCTTATTAC
>LUZZ01000519.1 GCA_001603845.1 Syntrophobacterales bacterium Delta_01
GTGCCAAGGACGCGGGCGAAGGTTTCCACGTCTTCCGAAGCGCCGCCCATCGCGCCGGCGAGCCCCATCGGCATGGCGCCGTCGTTATCAATCGCGAAGGTGCGCATGGCCAGGCCAACCTGCTTGAGGTTGTTGGTGCAACTGACGCGGAGCGCCCGCGATTTCGCGCGCGCAAGCGCGGGCAGCAAGAGAGCCGCCAGAATGGCGATGATGGCAATTACGACTAACAACTCGATAAGAGTGAAAGCCCCGATCTTTTTGCGTAGGTTCTTCATAAACTTTGCTATATTATTTTATTGGTTCTCTGGCAAACAGACCGCGAACTTTACTCGTATTGTCCACGCTGTCAACCCGGTTTCGCCACTTATTTAGCAACCCCGGTGCCAGCCCCTATTTTCTTCAAAAACCTAAGAAATCCGCAATCCGACCCGGCAAAATGCGCGAGATTTTCACGCATCTTGCGTGAGGCTCACGCCCCTCGCTGAATCTTTGACCGGCGGAGGCGTGGATATTTTTGCCCCCCAACTTCGCTCCGCAGCCGGCTCGGGCACGCAAACCCCGGACGGGATCGGCCGGATAAGTCCGTGCTCCTTCAAACCCGACCTCCCGGAAGAGCCTCATCCCTCAAGCGCAGGGTTGACAGATGACGCCGCCGCCGTCTATTTAGGGCAGGCGCCGCCGCATGACGTATGGACAGCAACCCGATTCTCAAATCCTTTCCCTGGACCACAACCATCCTGGCCGCCACGGTGGTCATCCTTGCGGCCCTGGCGTTGTTCGCCTATCTCAAGACCATGCGGAGCGTGCGGGAAACGGTGGACCAAGCAGGCCGCACTGCCGCCGAGGTCGCGCGAAACTTCCAAACCGGCCGGATCACCCAGACCTTCCGTGAGAGCATCCCCCAAATCACCGCCACCCACGGCGACGTGCTCGAACTCGCCGTCTTCCGCGCCGAGGAGACTTTCAAACGCACCGACGAACGGCGGATAGGCTGGGGGTGGGTGTACCTGGGAACCACCGTCGCCGAGATTCGCGTGCCGGTATCCTTTCGCTACCATCTGCGGCTTTCCGATCCCTGGCGCCTGGCGGCGCGCGGACAGCTTTGCGTGGTCCTGGCTCCCCCCATCCGCCCCAGCCTGCCGCCCGCCATCCACACCGATGAAATGGAACGGCGGGCCGAAAGCGGCTGGGCGCGTTTTGACAAAAACGAACAACTCGAGGCGCTGCAACGAAGCCTGACGCCCGCCCTGGAGCAACGAGCCGGCGATACCAATCACCTGGCGCTCGTCCGCGAGGCCTGCCGCCATTCCGTCGCCGAGTTCGTAAAAAAATGGCTCCTGCACGAAAAGCAATGGCAGCCAGACCGGTTCACCTCGATTGTCGTCCTGTTTCCCGATGAGGCGGACGCCGCCACGGACACGGACCTGCTGCGCTTCCGCCACGAACCAACCCTCCGCCTCAAGTAGCGCTCCCCAGCCGCGCCAAACCCATCGCTCCGGCACCCCACCTTCAATCCCCTCCGCACCCGCACCGCATAAAAGTGTCCACTTTTTGGACACTCCCGCCGCCAAAGCCCACTTACCCCTTGATTTTACGCTATTTAATGGCTGCCAACCCGCCGTGTACAAGGGGTGTACAAGGGATGCTCACCGGATGTTCATCGAATTTTCCGATGTTCACCCGATGAGCATCCCTTGTACAC
>LUZZ01000148.1 GCA_001603845.1 Syntrophobacterales bacterium Delta_01
AGATTAAGGAAAAAGCCCAGGAAATCCTGCAGATCCGCGACGGAAAGCCCGGGGCCCTGTACAAGGCCCATCTCATGGTGTGCGGCGGCCAGGGCTGCATATCTTCGAAGTGCGGCGAGGTTGTGGACGCCTTCAGGCAAGCCCTGGTAAAATATAATTTCGAAGATCACGTAAAAATCGTACTCACCGGCTGCATGGGCCCCTGCGACATGGGCCCCGTGGCCATCGTCTTCCCCGACGCCACCTTCTACCGGAAGCTCAAGCCCAAGGACGCCGAGGCGATCGTCCTCGAACACATCATCAACGGGCAGCCCGTCACCCGGCTTCTCTACAAAAAAGCGGGCGAAAAGGAACCCACCGCGTCGATCTATGATATCGACCTGTTCAAAAAACAACAAAAGATAGTCCTTCGAAACACCATGTACCTCGATCCGCTCTCCATCGAGGAATATATCGGGCGGGACGGCTACGCCGCACTCGGAAAAGCCGTCACCTCCATGCAGCCGCAGGAAATCATCGCGGAGGTCAAGAAAGCGGGCATTCGCGGACGCGGCGGAGCCGGGTTCCCGACCGGCATGAAGTGGGCGTTTTCGGCGGGGGCCTCCGGCAGTCCCAAGTACGTGGTATGCAACGGCGACGAGGGGGACCCGGGAGCGTTCATGGACAGGTCGGTGCTGGAAGGCGACCCGCACAGCGTCATCGAGGGTATGTCCATCTGCGGATACGCCATCGGCGCGCAACAGGGCTTCGTGTACGTGCGGGCCGAATATCCCCTGGCCATCGAAAGGCTGGAAAACGCCATCAAGAAGGCCCGGGAAATGGGTCTGCTGGGCAAGAACATATTCAACAGCGGGTTTAATTTCGACATCGAAATCAGGATCGGCGCGGGCGCGTTCGTTTGCGGCGAGGAAACCGCGCTGCTGACCTCCATCGAAGGACGCAGGGGCGAGCCGCGCCCGAGGCCTCCCTTCCCGGCCATAGAAGGCGTGTTCGGCAAGCCCACTGTCATCAACAACGTCGAGACCTGGGCCAACATCGCTCCCATCATTTTGAAGGGGGCCGACTGGTACGCCTCCATCGGCACCGAGAAGAGCAAGGGGACCAAGGTTTTCGCCCTGGCCGGCAAGATCACCAACACGGGCATCGTGGAAGTGCCGATGGGCACCACGCTGCGAGAGATTATCTACGATATCGGAGGGGGCATCCCGAAGAAGAAGGAATTCAAGGCCATTCAGACGGGGGGACCCTCCGGCGGCTGTATCCCGGCGCAGTTTCTGGATACGCCTATCGACTACGATTCGCTGGGGGCGCTGGGCGCCATCATGGGTTCGGGCGGCATGATCGTCATGGATCAGGACACCTGCATGGTGGATATCGCAAAATTCTTCCTCGAATTCTGTGTGGACGAGTCGTGCGGGAAGTGTTCGCCATGCCGGATCGGCACCAAGCGGATGCACGAAATCCTGGATCGCATCACCACCGGGCAAGGCAGGGAGGGTGACATAGAACTGCTGGTGGAACTGGCCACCACCATCAAGAAGACCGCCCTGTGCGGTCTCGGCCAGACGGCCCCGAACCCTGTGCTCAGCACTATCCGGTATTTCCGGGAAGAGTATGAACAGCACATCCGGGATCATGTATGCGTTGCCGGGGTTTGTGAGTTCGAAAACGGCAATTCTGGCGACAAGGCTTAACAGCACACGGGGTTCGGAGGAAACTGAATATGATATCTCTCATGATTGATAATCAGAATGTGTCCGTGCCGGATGGGTCCTCGATACTCCAGGCGGCCGAAAAAATCGGCGTAAAAATACCGACTCTTTGCTACCTTAAGGACATCAACGTCATCGGCTCCTGCCGGATCTGCATGGTTCACGTGCAGGGGGCCAGGACCCTGATGGCCGCATGCGTTACGCCCGTAACCGAGGGGATGGTGGTGCTGACGCACACGCCGGAGGTGATCGCCGCGCGCCGGATGGTGCTCGAACTGATCCTTTCGGACCATCCCATGGAATGCCTGACCTGTGTCCGCAACCAGAACTGCGAACTGCAGAAGCTGGCCGAGGAGTTCAACATCAAGCAGGTGCGCTTCGAAGGCGCCAAGACGGAATATGCCATCGACGATTCCAGCCCCGGCATCCGGAGGGATCCCAGGAAGTGCATCCTGTGCCGCCGCTGCATCTCGGTATGTTCCAATATCCAGGGCGTGAAGGCGCTCACCCCCGAAAACCGGGGATTCAACACCCTGATCGCTCCCGCCTTCAACGACCGGCTCGCCGATATGGAATGCGTTCAGTGCGGGCAGTGTGCGCTGGTCTGTCCCACGGGGGCGATCTACGAGGTGGACGATACGGATAAGGTCTGGGCGGCGCTGGCCGACCCCAAAAAGCACGTCGTGGTCCAAACCGCTCCGGCCACCCGCGTGCAGGTGGGGGAGACCATGGGGGCCGAGCCCGGCAGCATCGTGACCGGCCAGATGGTCGCCGGCCTGCGGCGGCTCGGGTTCGACAAGGTGTTCGACACCGACTTCACCGCCGACCTGACCATCCTGGAGGAAGGCAACGAACTGCTCCATCGGGTCCAAAACGGCGGGGTGCTTCCCATGATCACCTCGTGCAGCCCCGGGTGGATCAAGTTCGCCGAGCACTTCTATCCGGACCTTCTGCCGCACCTGTCCACCTGCAAGTCGCCCCAGCAGATGTTCGGGGCCCTGGCCAAGACCTATTACGCCCAGAAGGAGGGGATTGACCCGGAGGACGTTTTTGTCGTTTCCATCATGCCCTGCACGGCCAAGAAGTACGAGTGCCAGAGGCCAGAAATGAAAAGCAGCGGCTACCAGGACGTGGACGTGGTGCTCACCTCCCGCGAACTGGGCCGCATGTTCAAGCAGGCAGGCCTGTGCATGCAGAACCTGCCCATCGAGGAATACGACCCGCCGCTGGGAATCTCCACCGGCGCGGGCGAAATCTTCGGGGCGTCGGGCGGCGTGATGGAGGCCGCTTTGCGGACGGTCTACGAAGTGGTCACCGGCCAGACGCTGGAGTCCATCGACTTCACGGACTGCCGCGGGCTTACCGGGGTTAAAGAAGCCACGGTCCAGGTGGGCGACCTCGCGGTCAAGATCGCCATCACCAACGGACTGGGCAACGCCAGGAAGGTCCTGGACAAAATCCGGGAAGGCACGGCGGACTATCATTTCATCGAAATCATGGCCTGCCCCGGAGGATGCATCGGGGGCGGCGGTTCGCCCATTCCGACCAACACGGAAGTCCGCCTCAAAAGGATCGACGCGGTCTACCGGGAAGACGAACGGATGGCGATCCGCAAATCGCACGAAAACCCGGCCGTTGCGGAACTCTATGCCGAGTTCCTGGAAAAGCCGCTGGGGCACAAGTCGCATGAACTGCTCCACACCCACTATACCGCAAGGGGGTTGAACAAAGCCTGATCGGGGTGGTAATGTTCGCGCACGTCAATCGCAGCAATTGTTTCCTGACCGGCGGCCGCGGCACGCGGCCCCCCGGAAGGGTGAAAGAACTGAGGATCTGCGAAAGAAGGGTACGTTCCTGATTTCAAGGAAGATCGAGGAAACCGGCCCGGCCCTTTTTTCGCTTGCGAAAAAGGGGCCGTTGGTTTTTCGGAGGGGTTATAATGCCAAGCGAGAGAATCGGAGCGGTGGGAATTCTGGTGGAACGCACCGAGAGCGTCCCGGAAATCAACACCATATTGAGCGAGTACCGGGAGATCGTAGTGGGACGTATCGGGGTCCCCTACCGCAAACGCAACGTGGCCGTAATAGCCCTCATTATCGACGGTTCCACCGATGAAATCGGAGCGATGACCGGAAAGCTGGGCAAACTGCCGGGCGTCCGGGTGAAGACCTCGCTTCTGACAAAATGAGCAAGGGGGCTACCCCGGCGGCATTTTTATCGAATTTAACGGATACTGCAGCATCGAAAGCGGTCCGAGGGCGGACGCGAAAACCATCGCCGGGCACCCGTTGCTCATCCCGAACCTGAAACCGCGCCGGATAACCGGACAAAGACAGGCCGAAACCGAACGCGGCGCAAAGGAAATCTATTTTTAGACCGCGGGACCGGTTGTGCGGCCCGTACGGATTTTTCGCCGCTGCGGGCCGCAACGTTACCCAAAACCGCCAACCCCTTTCATTTGAAGGCTGCAAGCGTGCTGAGCAAGAGTCGGATCATCGGGTTTCTGGAAGAAAAAGACGAGGCCAGGATCAATGCTCTCCTGCGAAGCGCGGATGCAGTCCGGAAAAAATATGTCGGCGACGCCATCCACCTGAGGGCGCTCATCGAGTTTTCAAACCACTGCCGCCGCAATTGCCTGTACTGCGGTCTGAGGAAAAGCAACCTCAAGGTGCCCCGCTACCGGATGAGTCCGCCGGAGGTTTTCGCACAGGCGGCGGCCTCCGCCGCAATGGGGTTTCGCACCGTGGTCCTCCAGTCGGGAGAAGACCCCGGCTGTACCATCCCGGAGATTTGCTCCCTCGTCCGAGACATCAAGGAAAAACTGGGCGTCGCCGTGACCCTCAGCATCGGGGAGCGCACCCGGGACGAATACCTCAGGCTCCGCGAAGCCGGCACCGACCGGTACCTCCTGCGCTTCGAAACCTCCGATCCGCGCCTGTTCCAGGCGCTGAAACCCGATTCCGACTACGGCCGGCGCCTGCGCTGTCTCGAATGGCTGCGCGAAACGGGCTTCCAGGTCGGTTCCGGGAACATGGTGGGCCTTCCCGGCCAGACCCTGGAAACCCTGGCCGACGATATTTTGAAACTCAGGGACCTGGACCTGGACATGATCGGCCTCGGCCCC
>LUZZ01000149.1 GCA_001603845.1 Syntrophobacterales bacterium Delta_01
ATCCATGGCCGGCGCGCACCGGGCTCGTCCCTAGGGACAGGGAGGCTCGATGATGGTTCGAGCGGCGCCCGTAAAGCAGTTTGAAGATTTTTCGGCCTCGGCTCTGTATTGTCCGCACTGCAAAAGAGCCATGCCGGTTAGAAGCCGTCTGCTGCTGGTCCTTCCCGACGGCGAACTCTACGAATACCTCTGCAGGGCCTGCGCCTCTTCGCTGGGCACCAAAACCGTCCGCCGCACGGACGGGTCTCCCATCGTTATCCCATGACCAAGCGCGCACAATCCGGACCCCGCCCCACGCTCGACCACCGGTGAGGTGCGTTCCGACCATGTAAGTGCAATCGGCGCCCGGTTTTCGTTGCAGAAATCGGGATTTTTGTTTTAAGGTGCGCGATTTGGAAGCCGGGAATTTGAAAACCGGTGAATCGTAAGGCTCCAGGGATTGAGGCCCGCCCGCCTGGAAATGTAGGGGGGTACGGTTTTAGGGGCTGTTGCCCAGAAGAACATGAAGGTTCGCCGATGGCGCAGCGAACGAAAATCCCCCTCCCACCGAGGGAGGGGAGCGGTCTGCGCTGTTTCGCGGTACCCGACCGGGATTTTGGATTTCGGCAACAGTCACTTTTATCGTGCCCGCCATTCGCGGGATGCAGGGCGGTAGGCACAAAAAGCCGTGCCCGCCCGCCATGCCTCCCCGAACCGGGCCATTGTATAAATAAGTACTCGAACAAAACGAGGAACAGACATGATTGAAGCGGAAGGATTGACTAAATTTTACGGCCATATTGCCGCCATAAAAAATGTTTCGTTCCGGGTCGAGAAGGGCGAAACCGTCGGTTTTCTCGGGCCGAACGGGGCCGGCAAATCGACGACCATTCGCATCCTCACCTGCTACATGCCCCCCACGCTGGGGGCCGCGAGGGTGGACGGCCTGGACTGTTTCGAAAAATCGCTGGAAGTGAGGCAAAAGATCGGGTACCTGCCCGAAAGCGTGCCGCTCTACCGGGATTTCACCGTACAGCGGTTCCTGCGGTTTGCAGCGAGCGCCAAGGGGGTGCCCGGCCGGACGGTGACCGCCGAGGTGAACCGCGTCATGGGGATTTGCGACCTGGAGCAAAACGCGAACCGCATCATCGGGAACCTCTCCAAGGGTTACCGGCAGCGGGTGGGCCTGGCGCAGGCGCTTTTGAACGACCCGCCGGTGCTGGTGCTCGATGAGCCCACCATCGGGCTGGACCCCACGCAGATCATCGAGATACGAAAGATCATCCAGGAACTGGGCCGAGACCGCACCATCCTGCTCAGCAGCCACATCCTGCCCGAGGTGGCCCAGATTTGCCACCGGGTGATGATCATCAACAAGGGAGAGATCATCGCCACGGACAGCCCGGAAAACCTCACCAGCCAGCTCCAGAAAACGGGCAAAATCCTGGTCGAGGTGAGCGATCCCGTGCCGGACCTGCTCCAGGCGATGGAAAAGATCGGCGGAGTGCAGAAGGTCGAGTTCGAAACCAACGGGACCGGAAAGTATACCGTCGAAACCGACCCCGCCGCCGACGTCCGCCCGGAGATCGCCCGGCTGGTGGTCGAAAAGGGCTGCGGCCTGCTGGAACTGCGTGCCGTAAATCTCAGCCTGGAAGATATATTCATGCAGCTTGTGACGGAAGAGACCCATGAGGCCGCCGAAGAGGCCGGCGAGGGCGAACGGTCTTCCGGGGAGGGAGCCGAATCATGAAAGGTTTTTGGCCCGTTTACAAAAAGGAACTCCACTCCATTTTCGCGTCCCCCATCTTCTACGCGGTGGCTTTTATCTTTCTGGTTATCTCGGGGATCTTTTTTTACCTGATCCTGGACTATTTCAACCACCTGAGTTTCGAGCTGGCGCAAAATCCCATGCTGGCGCAGCAGATCAACATCATGGGGGTGGTGCTGCGTTCGTTTTTCCTCAACATCAGCTTTATCCTGCTGTTCCTCGTGCCGCTTCTCACCATGAGGCTCTACGCCGAGGAGAGAAAGAGCGGGACCCTGGAGCTGCTGTTCACCTACCCGGTGGCCGATTTGGCGGCGCTCGTCGCCAAGTACGCCGCGGTGGTCACCGCCTTCGCCATGCTGCTGGTGGGGACCCTGCCGGGCATCATCGCCTTCGCCCTCGTGGCTTCCCCGGCCTGGCAGACCATCGCCGCCGGCTACCTGGGCGCGTTCCTGATGGGGTGCGCCATGCTGTCCCTGGGGGTGTTCACCTCTTCGCTTACCCAGAACCAGATCATCGCCTCGGTGCTGGCCTTCGGCTTTCTGCTGGTGCTGTGG
>LUZZ01000150.1 GCA_001603845.1 Syntrophobacterales bacterium Delta_01
TTCACTGAGGAACACAATAATATTTGTTAAATAAAATTACCACTTGAGCCTTACGGGTATAATCCGCCCCCTTGGGCGTATAAGGAAAGCCCCCGTACGTTATCCGGGGGCGCTTTATTCATCGATTTCAGAATAGAGGCAGGAGAAGGGGCAGGTCAGCTTCCGAATGAGAGATGGTACGCGATGGAGTCGAGCTTTATAGTGAAATCTACATTCTCGACGTGGCAGCAGTCCGGGACCTGTATCTGTACGGGAGCAAAGTTCAAGATGCCGTTAATCCCGGCGAGGACCAACTGGTTGGCGACGCTTTGAGCGTCGCTTGCCGGAGTTGCGATTATCCCCACATGAACGTCGCGCTCCCTCACCACGTCTTCCAGTTCATCGATGTGATTGATGACCAGTCCATTAGGCAACCGCTTTCCGACCTTCTGCGGGTCGGAATCGAAAGCGGCCGTGAACACATACCCATGTTTTAAGAAATTCCCATGTCGCACCAGGGCCGACCCCAGATTGCCAAGCCCAACCATGGCCAGGTTCCACGGACGGTTGAGCCCCAGAATGTCCTTGATCTGGTTGACGAGGTCGTTGACCCTGTATCCCACACCGCGCACGCCGAATTCACCGAAATAGGCAAGATCCTTACGGATTTGCGCGGGATTGACACCGCACTGCTTGGCGAGCCGCTCCGAAGAAATAACTTCGATGTCCTCTTCCAACAGTTCCTGGAGAGTGCGCATGTAAATGGAAAGCCTGACAATGGTAGCCATGGGAATCTTGGCAAATTTCATTTAACACCCCTGGTAGCTCGGCAAATCGCGTCAGTCTCCTTTGCGCCTTAGCCGTAACTATGTGACTTCCTTCACATTTTGAGTCATAAAAAAGGTCCGGCACATCCTACCCCAGCAATGAAATAGAGGGCAAGCAGTCTGGCCGCTTGCCCTCTATTGGAACGACTGTGTGCTGGAGCTCTCTTACTTCGCCAGACCGGCAAACGCACCCATAGCCGAGGATATGGGGTTGGCGTAGATCAGGATCAGGGCGATAACCAGAGCGTAAATCGACAGGGACTCGATCATGGCCAGACCGATAAGCATGGTGACCGTAACCTTGCCGGAGGACTCGGGATTGCGGGCGATACCCTCAACCGCGCCCCTCACCGCCATGCCCTGGCCGATACCGCAGCCGAATGCGGCAATGGCGATTCCGAAGCCGGCGGCCACGGCGGAATAAATGAAAAACTGCAGTGCCGAAGATTTCGGATCGCCGTCGGCGGCCATTGCAACGGCGGACAGACCGAGTACCAATAACGTAGTCAGAATACCAATTTTCTTCATGAACCAAACCCTCCTTCGGTTAGTAGAAAATGGATGAAGCGATATGCGAACGCGGCCTTCCCAAACCTCGTTATCGCCTGAAAACCTCCGGACCGGCCGATGCCTTTCCCGCCCCCGGTTTCCACCGGCGCGAAGGCCCGGCCCAAACCGGCCCGTAAACCTTAGTGAGCGTGTTCAATGGCCCCGGCAAAGTACATCATGGAAAGCAGGCAGAAAATGAATGCCTGGATAAAGCCGGTGAAAAGCCCCAGGAACATCATCGGCAGGGGCGCCATGTACATGCCCGCCAGGAAGAACAGGATCCCCAGGACCAGTTCCTCACCGAAGATGTTTCCGAAAAGACGGATGGACAGGCTCAGCACTCTTGCCAGGTGCCCGATGACTTCGATGGGCAGGATCAACGGCATGAGCGGAAGCACGGGCCCCATGAAGTGCTTGATGTATTTCGCCCCGTGGAACTTCACGCCGATCACGTGCGTCATGAACACCACGATCAACGCGCATGCCAGGGTGGTGTTCAGGTTCGCCGTGGGCGAGAAGAACCCGGGAATCATCCCCATGTAATTGCTGACGAGGATAAAGAAGCCGAGGCTCGCGATCAGCGGGAACATGAACCGGCCCTCTTCGCCGGTGACGCCGATCATGAAGTCCTCAATACCGGTGATCACGAATTCGAAGAAATTCTGTCCGCCGGTGGGCACCAGTTCGATCGACTTGACGGCGACGGCGCTAAGCCCCAGCACAAGCACCATGACCACCCAGGTGTAAGTCACGTACGGCTGCAGAAGGTAGCCGGCAATGCCGTGGGCCTCGCCCGCGGCTGGAATATGGACGCCAAATTTTTCGAGAATGAGGTTGATAAAAAGTATAGGATGCTCCATAGCTTATCTATCTCCCTTTCTTGCCACCATCGAGATGAATTCAAACCCCCCTACCAGCGAGATACTTAAGACCATGACGGACAGGCCGACCAGAAACGGAACGGGGTCCGCCCACCCATAATATAGCACGGTGAACACCACAAAAAGGGCAGCCAGGTACCTGATGTAGTAAGCCGCGAAAAGACCCGCCTTGCGGGGAATTTTCCCCGGTCTTTGGAAGGCGCGCCTGAGCTGCCACTTAAGAATCTGAAAACTGAGGATTGCGATAGCCCCGCCCTGTAGAACACCGGCCGCCGCGCGCAACGAGAATCCCACCCCGGCAGCCAGCGTGACAATGGAGAGTATAAGCGCGGAAAGAATCTCGATTCGCCGCAGGAGCTTTTCGCTCTCGGTGATCTCGCTCACTCTTTCTTCGGGCCTTTCTCCTTTTCCTGTTGCTGCTTGGCAAACCGGTAATAATTGCGAGCGCCGGCAAAGATTCCGAGAATCAGGAAAAGAATCGTCAGATAAGGGAGCGTGCCGAACCGCGAATCCAAAAAAAACCCGATAGCGATCCCGATAAAAGGGGCAAACGCCACCTGATATCCAATGGTGCTGGCCATCAAAGCCTGCATCAAAGTTTTCTTGTTCTCATCTTTCATAGCTTCATTTTTTCGTGTAAATGTTCACGTGCTACTACCACACAAGCCGTTTTCAGTCAAATCAATTATCTCCGCCTCCCACTCATTTCACGCACGATACCCAGGGCGGCGTATGCGGCTTCGACGGTAAGGTCGATGTCCGCCTTTTCGTGTGCGGTGCCCACGAAAAACGCCTCAAACTGGGACGGAGCGAGGTAGACGCCCCGGCTCAGCATCTCCCGGAAAAAGACGGCGTACGCTTCGGTATCCGCCTTCACGGCGCTCTCATAATCGCTCACCGGGTCCGGGGTAAAAAACCCGCACCCCAGCGACCCGATGCGGTTGACCGTCACCGGCACTCCGGCGGCCGCGGCGGCTTCGCCCAGCCCTTTGCACAGGTATGCATTTTTTTCTTCGATTTGCTCGTAGATCCCCCCCTTGCACAATGCGTTCAAGGTGGCCAACCCTGCGCTCATCGCAAGTGGATTTCCGGACAAAGTCCCCGCCTGGTAGACTTCGCCGGAAGGCGCCACGCGCTCCATGATCTCCTTCCTTCCCCCGTAGGCCCCTACCGGAAGCCCCCCGCCGATGATCTTGCCCAGGCAGGTGAGGTCCGGCATGACGTTGAACCGCTGCTGGGCGCCTCCGGCGGCCAGGCGAAAGCCGGTGATGACCTCGTCGAATATCAGAAGAGCGCCGTACTCGGTGCAAACCGCTCTCAGCCCTTCCAGGAAACCGGGCGCCGGGAGCACCACGCCCATGTTGGCGGCCACCGGCTCCACGATGACGGCCGCCACCTCGCCTCCCGTATCCTTCATGCAGCGGCGCACGCCCTCCAGGTCGTTGTACGGAAGCGACAGGGTGTGCATGACCGTTTCCTCGGGAATCCCGGGAGTGCCGGGGATTCCGAAGGTGATGACCCCGGACCCCGATTTCACCAACAGCGCATCGGCATGGCCGTGATAACACCCGTTGAACTTTATGATCTTCTTCCGGCCGGTAACGCCCCTGGCAAGCCGCACGGCGCTCATGGCCGCCTCGGTCCCCGAATTGACCATCCGGACCATCTCGATCGAGGGAACCATCTCGACCACTTTCCCGGCCATTTCCACTTCGACCCGCGTGGGGATGCCGTACGAAGCCCCCCGCAGCGCCGCTCCTTCCAGGGCCTTCACCACGTCCGGATGGGAGTGGCCCAGGATGAGCGGCCCCCAGGACCCCACGTAATCGACGTAAACATTGCCGTCTTCATCCGTGATGCGGCACCCGCGCGCCTCTTTCACGAACAGCGGTTCGGTTTTGACCGCCCTGCCCGAGCGCACCGGGCTGTTCACTCCTCCGGGTATCAATTCGCAGGCTTCCCTGTAGAGCATCCTGGAAGTATTCCAGTTCATCGGCGCTTGCCTCCTCTTTAAAATCCAGCCTTTTCCCGAGCGAATCCCACGGAAAGTTTTTACCTCCGAAACCCGAAAGGAGCAACCACGGATTGGCAACAGGCGGCAGGTGCTTTTGAATTGGCGGTTTTAAATAACCTTCGCTAAAATCGGATCACAGGGAGAACCGACATGGCGCAGCCGCCCAAGAAGAATGCAACGTACGACGATCTCCACGGCATCCCGGAAAACACGATCGGCGAGATCATCGACGGGGAGCTGACCGTAACCCCACGGCCGTCCAAACAGCACGTATATGCCGCTTCCGTACTGGAAATCGAGCTGGGAGCCCCTATCAATTCGGGCGCGGCGGCGGCCCCGGCGGCCGGGTCATTCTGGTCAAACCCGAAATCAAGCTGGGAGAAAATATCGTCGTCCCCGATCTTGCGGGCTGGAAGAAGGAACGGTTTCCGGGGACGGAAACAACCAACTGGGTTTCGGCCAGCCCGGACTGGGTGTGCGAGGTGCTCTCACTGGGGACCCTCAGAACGGATAAGATCAAGAAGATGCCGTTCTATGGACGCCACGGCGTGCAGCACCTGTGGTTCCTCGACCCCGCCGCGAAAACCCTCGACGTCTTCCGCCTGGAATCGGACAAATGGGTCGTGGCGGGCCTTTTCGTGGAAGACGACAAGGTCCGAGCGGAACCGTTTCAAGAAATAGAACTCGATCTGAACAATCTGTGGCTGGACAGGTTGGAATGAGGCCGGGTTCGGCCCTGGGGACGGTCACTTACTCGGCATCCATCAGGTTGATCTCGTATTGTTCCGCGTGCATGCTGGGGTCGGCTTTGACCTCGATTCGCGCGTGCATTCTCTCCTCCGCCGCTTCCAGCGGCGCGCGCTCTTCGTCGCAAAACCTGGCGACCACTTCCGGGTGGGCGAGGACCAGCACGTCTTTTCCGAAAAGATCGTTTCTCTGCCGTTCCAGGTCCCTCAGGATTTCATAGCACACGGTCTGCTTCGATTTGAGGTACCCTTCGCCGTCGCAGTACGAGCAGGGCTCGCACAGCACCTGGCCGATGCTCTCCTTGGTCCGTTTCCTGGTCATCTCGATGAGGCCCAGCTCGGACATGTGCAGGACGTTGGACTTGCTCTTGTCCTTGTGCATGGCGTCCCGCAGGGCGTTCCAGACCCTTTCCCGGTTCGGCTCCTTTTCCATGTCGATGAAGTCGATGATGATGATCCCGCCGATGTTCCGGAGCCTCAACTGGTAGGCGATTTCCTTCACCGCCTCCAGATTGGTTTTGAGGATGGTTTCCTCCAGGTTTCTCTTGCCGACGTACCGGCCGGTGTTGACGTCGATGGCGGTGAGGGCCTCGGTGGTTTCAATGACGATGTATCCGCCCGATTTCAGCCAGATTTTCTTGCTGAGCGCCCTCTGAATCTCCATCTCGATGCCGTAGGCGTCGAAGATCGGTTCGTCGCCCTCGTAGAGTTCCACCGAATTTTGAAGGGAGGGTAAAAAGGTCTCGATAAAACTCAGGATCTTTCGGTATTCGGTCTCGGAGTCTATCACCAGGCGGTCCACTTCCTTGGTGAAAAGATCGCGGACCGCGCGCAGGGTAATATCCAGTTCCTGGTAAACCAGAGAAGGCACGGGAGCGTTTTCGGCGCGCTTCTGGATGCTCTGCCACAGCCGCCCCACGAAATCCACCTCGGAGCGCAACTTCTCCACGTCGGCCCCTTCGGCGGCGGTGCGCACGATAAAGCCGCAATGCTCGGTCTTGATCTCGCACATGATCTCGCGAAGCCGCTTTCTTTCGGTCTCGTCTTCTATCCGGCGCGAGACGCCGATGTGGTCCATGGTGGGCATGAACACCAGGTTTCTTCCGGGCAGAGTGATATGGGTGGTGATCCGGGCCCCCTTGCTGCCGATGGGCTCCTTGGCCACCTGCACCAGGATGTCCTGCCCTTCCTGGAGCCGGTCCTCGATGGGGATGTTGTTGTAGATGCGGCGGAGGTCGAGGACTTCCTCGTATTCCTGCCCCTCTTCGGTCTCCCGAATGTCCTCCTGATCTTCTTCTTCCTGGGCGGCGCACGCCGAAATCAACATGCGCTCGATGTCGCCCATCGCCTGATGAATATCGCTCACGTAGAGGAACGCCGCCTTGTCCAGGTCGATATCCACGAAAGCCGCCTGCATTCCGGG
>LUZZ01000151.1 GCA_001603845.1 Syntrophobacterales bacterium Delta_01
AATGCCATGGCCGGTGAGAAGAAGGCGAGTTGCGAACAATGCTATTTCCGGAAAAAAGCCGAAGCCCGTCCGAGGTCGTTTCTGGGCATACTGTGGCGGCTCCACACTCATGTGTGTCCGGGATGGAAATCCTACCAGAAATCCCTTGGCGGGGACCGACTTTCGCAATCGTCGAATTGAAAAAGAAACCGGCATCCCGTTCCAGGCCCGGAAGGAGGGCCGGAGCGGTGGCGCCTCTCACCGGTTTTGCCCCGTAACGCCATGGATCAGCGGCACTCGAAAAATCCGCGAATCGCAATGATCGACGGGGGGCAATAAAACTGCCGGGCGCAAACCCGCGGCCCGGCAAGCGGCAGCGCCGCACTCGAAGGAGCCGTTCCATGCCCGATCTGGTGAACCTTCCGCTTTTTTTCGTCGCGGCCGTCGTGCTGCTGCTGACCCCCGGTCCGGTGGTGATGTACATCGTGGCCCGCAGCCTGGAGCAGGGGCCGCGGGCCGGCTTGATATCGGTGGTGAGTATCGAGATCGGCAACTTCATGCACGTCATCGCGGCGTCGCTGGGGTTGTCGGCATTGCTGCTCTCCTCGGCCCTGGCATTTGCGGTCGTAAGATACCTGGGGGCGGCGTACCTGGTCTATCTCGGTTTGCGTACGCTGTTCGAACGCCCCCTTCAATCGGCGGCCCGCCCGCCGCAGCTCAGCCGGCGGCGGATCTTTGCCCAGGGCGTGCTGGTGGCGGTGCTCAATCCCAAGACGGCCCTTTTTTTCGTGGCCTTTTTGCCGCAGTTCGTGGACCCGTCCCGCGGAGCGGTCACCATGCAATTGCTGGTGCTGGGAACGGTGTTCGTCCTGATGGCGATCGTGAGCGACGGCCTGTACGCACTGCTGGCCGGCACCGCGGGACAGTGGCTCAAGGGGACGAGCGTGTTCATGCGGGTAAGGCGCTACGTGGCGGGAAGCGTCTATCTCGGGCTGGGGATAACCGCCGCATTGACCGACGGCCGCAGGCCGTAAGCGGGTTCCGGATAGGGGGCCGGCCCGTGTTTTTGCGTGGTGAACCGTGATCGAAACAGCCCGAAACGTCCTCAAAACCGTATTCGGCTACGACGCCTTCATTTCGCTCCAGGGCGAAGTGATCGAAAATGTCCTTTCCGGAAAAGACACCCTTGCCGTGATGCCTACCGGCGGCGGCAAGTCGTTATGCTACCAGATTCCCGCCATTATCTTCGACGGGGTCACCATCGTCGTTTCGCCGCTCATCTCCCTGATGAAAGACCAGGTGGAGCAACTGGCCCAGTCCGGGGTGCCGGCCGTGCTGTTGAACAGCTCCCTGGCGGTCCCCGTGTACCGCCGAAATGTGGAAAAGCTCAAACGCGGCGAAGCGAAACTGCTCTATGTCGCCCCCGAGACCCTGGTGAAGCCCGCCGCGTTGAATTTGTTGAGTTCGATGCCGGTTTCCTGCCTTGCCATCGACGAAGCGCACTGCATATCGGAATGGGGACCGGACTTCAGGCCCGAATACCGCCAACTGGTGCGGGTTCGGGAGAGCCTCCCGCAAGCCGTGTGCATCGCCCTCACCGCCACCGCCACCCGAAAGGTGCGGGCCGACATCATGGAATGCCTGGGCTTCGAAGCTTCCAACGAGTTCGTAGCCGGTTTCGACCGGGAAAATCTGTTGATCCGGGTCGTACCCAAGGAGAACTCGTTCCGGCAGACAAAAGAATTTCTAGCCGGGTTCCCGTCGGATTGCGGAATCATCTACTGCCTCACTCGAAAGCAGGTCGATGAACTGTGCGCCGCCCTGGTCTCCGAAGGATTTTCCGCTCTTCCCTACCACGC
>LUZZ01000152.1 GCA_001603845.1 Syntrophobacterales bacterium Delta_01
TTTCGAACCGCCGGCTTCTACCGCGTCAAGGTAGCGCTCTCCCACTGAGCTACGTGCCTACATGAAGCTTCTGATCTATAACGACGTGGAAAAACTATGTCAAGCAAAACCTCATCAATCCGTATTCGGACCTCCGTGCTGCCTCTGGAGCGCCATGCCGATCGACAGATACCGCAACGCGCTGTATATGGAAAAAGCGGCCGTGACCAGGAAGAGGCCCGTATAAGCCGGGCGCGGAAGCCGGCACAGGTCCCGGCCCAGCAGCAAAAAAACGGTGAGCAACTGGAAAAAGGTGTTCGCCTTGCTGGAAACCAGGGGCCGGATCTCCACCCTTACTCCTGAAAAATAAAGCTTGCAGAACCCGCCGACAATCATGACGTCCCTGCCGGTGGTGATGAACAGCAGCCAGATGGGGACCAGGCCGATGTACCAGAGCGTTATGAACAGGGAAACCAGGAGGATCTTGTCGGCGACCGGATCGACGTAGGCGCCGAACCGGCTTTTCTGGTTGAAGTACCTGGCGATGAAGCCGTCGGCGGCATCGGTCATCCCCGCCAGGAAAAACACCATAAAGGCGGAGTTGAGCCTTCCCTGGAATACGAACCACACGATGAGCGGCGTCAGGAAAATGCGGGTGATGGTCAGCAGGTTGGGAACGGTCATTGCTGCTGTTCACCCTGAACGTTCGCCGGCGGCGCAAAGGAGAGCTTGATGGCCTGCCCCTCGGTGGAATAAGAATCGATGTGCACCGTCGCTCCGCTGGGAAGCGAAGTCCCGTCCATCCTGGATATGAAGCTGCCGTCCACACCCTTGAGCCGGATGGTGCCCTCGCGGGCCCCCATCTCCAGGCTGGTCACGCGCATGCCCTTGAAATTTTCCCGAAGCATTCTCTCGATTTCTTCCCAGTACGCATATTGAGAGGACGGAAGGTTCACCGTCCAGGTCTCCGGAGTCCCGCCGGCCTGCCCGGCCTGACTTCCCCCCCCGGCGCCCGAAGCGGCCTGGCCGCCCCCGCCCTGTTCCGCCTGCGCGAAGATGTTTTTCAACCGGGGCGCGACCCTGGACGCCAGCTCACTCGCTCCGTCCTGGTTGGACAGCTCTTCCATGCTCTGCGTCCGGCTCACGCTGCCTTCCGCTTTCCCCGAGTCGGCTCGCAGCACCTGGAGCCGGACGTCGAGGTTGGCGGGCTTGTTTTGCGCCTCCCGAAACTCGATGCTGCCCACCACCACCTGCTGGATGCCCAGCCCCTGCGCCAGCGCGATCACCTGCGAGCGCGGCACGTTGCCGGTGTAGTCCAGCTTGAGGGACCCGGGCTCCGGAAAGGCCAGCGTGTAGTCGTAGCCGTCAAGCTCCCGCCGAATGCTCCGGGCAAAGAGCGACAGGCCGCTGCCGGCGGGGATGACCCATTCCTGCTCCCATTTCTCGGGCACCACCCACAAGATTTCTTTTTTGGTCACCGTAAGCCCGCGGGAGGCCGCCCCGGAGGTCTGTTCGACCTGTGCGGGCTGCGCTTCCCGGCCGCTCTCGGCCGCCGCCTGTTCGGAACCGGCCGTTTCCCCGCCCTGGGATTCCGTCGGCGTTTGTGCGGCCGCCGCGGCCTCGTGCACCGGGAACCCGGCTTCCTTCAGGTCTTTTGCCAGAAGGTCCACGGACACCGTGACCTGGCCCGTGACCTTGTAGAGCCCGCCGGTCTGCGTTTCGGAAAAAATCTGGTAGGAATCCACGTATTTTTGCGGCTGGGCGAGGATCTTTTGCTGTAAATCGGCAAACTGGGCGCCTATCTGGGCCGGGCTCAGGAACATGCCGGCGGCCTGCACCACGGCCTGGCTCTGGAACTCGCGGATGGCCTGCTGCTGGCTCTTTGCCTGGTCCTGTTCGTCAGAAACGGCCTGCCCCTGGCTGAAAAAGGCGATGGAGCGCCCCTGGGGCTGGTCCTGCGCGACGGCGGCGTCCCGCCCGCACAACGCAAACACCGCCCATGCGGTCAGCAACAGGACGGCCGCTACGCGCGCTGAATCGATTCGCATAATTCAAGTCTCCCGAAATTGCTGATGACAGGCAATTTTTCACGGGCCTGCAAAAAATTATTTGCTATCATAGCCAAAATGGAAACAAAAGGAGAAAATTTGCCGCTTCCCCCCAAGAAATGCATCGTGCACCATTATCTGATCGATCCCTATCAGATACACTACCTAAGGTTCATCATCGAGGCATACGGGGGAATCGGGGTGGTTTCCACCGTGGATTCCGCTCTGGGGCTGGTGAGCATCGCCGTGGCTCCGGGATGCGAGCCGGACGTTTCGGCCATACTCGAAGCGGAGCGGGATAACCTCAAACTGCGCGATGCGACTCGGGATTTTACGGCACCGGGAGAAAAGATATGAAATTTACGGGAACGGAACGCTATTACCTCAGCCCCGAATTGGGCGAGATCGTCAATATCTCGATCGCCATGGAAAAGCCCCTGCTGCTCATGGGAGAAGCGGGGACCGGGAAAACGCAGCTCGCCTTCGAGATCTCGCGCGCCCTCGGCCTGAGGATGGAAGAGGCGCGTTGCAAGTCCACCTTCAAGGGCGAAGAACTCTGCTACGTCTACGATACCGTGCTGCGGCTGAACGACTCGCGGTTCGGGAGCGGGGAAACCGGGCGCAATATCGACAACATCTGGGACTACCTGCGTTTCGGCCCCATCGGCCGGTCGTTCCTGGCCGAAGACCGCCGCGTCCTGCTGATCGACGAGATCGACAAGACGGACTCCGACACCCAGGACAACCTGCTCGACGTCCTCGAAGACGGGTCGTTTATCATCCGGGAGATCAACCACAAGGTCACCGCCCGGCAACGTCCCATCATCATCATCACCAGCAACGCCAAGCGGGAGCTTTCGGACCCGTTCCTGCGCCGCTGCTTTTGCCACTACATTCCCTTTCCGGGTCCGGAGGAAATCGCCGTGATCGTGCGACTGCATTTCCCGGACATCCCGCAGCAGTTCCTGGAAACGTACCTCACCGCTTTCTACAAGCTGAGGAACGACGGGTTCGAGAAGCCGCCCGCCACTGCCGAACTGATCGACTGGATCGGCGCCCTGCGCGCGACGGGATCGCAGGTGTCGGAGGAGGGAAAGCAGCTCAGCCATATCGGCACGCTTCTCAAGCGGTCCCAGGACCTGTTGAAGTTCAAGGGCATCCACAAGCCGCCCCGCTTCTGAGGGCGCGGCCTTCCGGCCGGGTACATCGCGATGATTCTTGCATTCATCCAGGCACTGCGCCGGGCGGAGATCCCGGTGAGCATGAAGCACCTGCTGGAGTTCTACCGGGCGCTGCAAATGGGACTGGCGCCCGACGTGGACAGGCTTTTCCTTCTGGCGCGGCTCGTGTTCGTAAAGCGGGTCGAACACTACGACGCGTTCGAACGGGTTTTTTCCGCTTTCTTTATGGGAAAAGACGCGGGCGAGGCCATGCCGGACTGGGAGGAGATGCTTTCCGGGAAGCCTTTCCAGGATTGGCTCCGGGAACAGATCGACAAGGGCGTTCTAACGCTCGACGAGCTTCGCCGGTTCGACCCGGAAGATCTCATGGCGCGCTTCTGGGAAACGGTCCTCGCCCAGCAGGGCAAACACCAGGGAGGCAACCGGTGGGTGGGGACCAAGGGAAGGTCCCCTTTCGGCCACGGGGGGAAATCGGGCGGAGGCGTGCGCGTCTACGGGCAGAGCCTCTACGGGACGGCCCAGAAGGTGATCGGCGACAGGAATTACGTCAATTACAGCCAAAAGGCGGTCCTCGGCCGGGAAAACCTTCGCCAGGTGCTGGCATCGCTTCGCAATTTCCAGGCTGCGGGGCCGGAAACGGAACTGGACGTGGATCGCACCATCGACCGGACCGCCAAGAACGGGGGAGAAATCGAGCTGGTGTTTACCCGCGAGCTTCGTGACCGCCTGAAGCTGATCGTTTTACTGGATAACGGCGGCTATTCGATGTCCCCCTACATCGACCTGGTAAAAACTGTCTTCGCAAAGATCCGCGAACAGTTCAGGGACCTCAAGTACTACTATTTCCACAACTGCATCTACGGAACGGTTTACCGTGACGTGTACAGGATTCGGGCCATCGACTGGCAGGAACTGCTGGCCCGGGACCGGGACACCCGCCTGGTCATCATCGGGGACGCCAATATGGCCCCGTTCGAACTGATGGCCGCCTACGGCTCGCTCTACACTCACAGTACGGACCGCAGTACGGACCGCAGGCCGGGCCGGGAGTGGCTCGAAGAACTGAAGGCGGCCTTTCCGGCAAGCGTGTGGCTGAACCCCATTCCCAAAGAGCGCTGGGGCTACGAAAGCTCCACCATCACCAGGATCGCCCGTATCTTCGAGATGGAGGACCTGACCCTGGCCGGCATCCGCAACGCGGTGGATTATCTCAATTTCCAGGGGCAGGCGGTGAAGGTATAGGCGGGAAGCGGTGCTCCCCGCGGTGTCTCTCCAAGTCTCAGACGCCGGCCGCCCGGCGGAATCCTTCCAGGAGTTCCAGCACCCGTTCCGCCATGCTTTCCGTCAGGCTGCCGCAGCCGCAGCTCGGGGTCAGAATCGACTGGGAGATGATGGTTTCGACCGGCATTCCGTCCGCGGCCAGTTGGTTCACCTGTTCTTTCCACAGGGCGGCCAGGCTTTCCGGCGTCTGGGCCGCTATGGCCTCGACGTCCAGGGTGGGGACGATCCCCCAGGCGATATTGCCGCCGCGGGCCAGGAATTCCAGGATTTCCTTCCGGTAGAGCAGAAACCGGTCGAAGTAGGTGAACGCGTCGAAATTGACGATGTCGAAATCGGAGCCGAACGCGAGCTGCCAGTCGGTGTTGGCGCACACGTGAATGCCCGCCAGGGCGCCCGCGTCGTGGACGGCCGCCACGACCTCGGACAATACCTGCCGCACCTGTTCGGCCGAAACGGTGATGAACGCCGACGACCCGAAACCCGCCAGCCCGGGTTCGTCCAGAAAAATGATGACGGGGACCCCGAAAGGCTTCAGGCGTTCGATCTGCCACTTGGCCTTGTAGGCCAAAAGCTTGGGAACGATGTCCTGGAAGCGCTCGTCGAACAGAAGCGCGCGGCCGTCCTGGTCCTTGAGGCCCGACAGGAGCGTGAACGGGCCCGAGACCTGCCCCTTGACGGCGCGGAAGTTCGCCGGGGCGGCGGCAAGCGTGTCCACAAAGCTCAGAAACGTGCGTGCCGTTTCAGCGCCCATGGCGAACCGCGAACTCTCCAGGTCTTTGGAACCGGCCTCCACTTCGAGGTATTCCTCATAGAACGCATAGGCCTGCTGGTCGAATTCCGGAATGTTCGCGCGCACGAACACCTTGCCGGCTTCTTCGGTAAGCCCCGGCAGCCCCTCGGTGTACTGGGCCATCATCTGCTCGGCGGGGTAGGCCGCCAACTGGGGCCAGACCGGGATTTGGGGAGCGAACTTCAAGACGAGGTCGATCGCCTTTTTGCGGTCTTTATGAGGCATACTGCCGATAAGGGTTGCGGATGCAGCTCCCTTGAAATTTTTCACCATGGACTCCTTTTTAGCTTCATGTCAGGGGGAAAGGCCCTTGCGCGCACCGCCGCGGCTGCCTTTCTTATCGACGATATTACTGAAAAATCGAAATAGATTCACCTCGAATTTCGAAGCCGCGCAAGTTTTATTTGCTTTAATGAGACGGCCTGTTCTACAAAGAAAAATTTCAAACAAACTGGAAAATGGGGGAAAGATATGGCCGAAGACCTGAAGAAAATGTACCGCACCGTGATGGAAGACCACTTCCCGGATTCGCTCCGGATAAGCTTTGGAGACCAGGAACTGGTGTATCGCAAGCGGTCGTGGAAGTTCCCGGACGACAAGACGGGCGAACTGATCGAAAAGGGGCTGCGCTACGGGGAAAACCCCGGCCAGGAAGCCGCGCTGTATGAGCTGGTGAGCGGGAACCTCACCCTGGGCGGCTGCCGGTTCATCGACCCCGGAAACGGGCTGGTGAGCGCCATCCGCGAAGAAGACATGCTCCAGGAAGGAAAACATCCCGGAAAAATCAACCTCACCGACCTGGACAACGGCCTCAATATCCTAAAATACCTGATGCCCAAAGCGGCCGCGGTGATCCTCAAGCACAACAATCCCTGCGGGGCCGCCTACGGGGCCGGCCTTTCCGAAGCCTACCACCGCGCCAATCGCGCCGACCGCATTGCCGCGTTCGGCGGCTGCCTGGTGGTCAACCGCCCGGTGGACAAGGCGACGGCCGAACTGATTTCACAGAATTACCTCGAAGTGGTGGCCGCGCCGGACTACGAAGCGGGCACCCTGGAAATCCTCAAAAAGAGGTCCAACCTTCGCATCATCCAGGTCGCCAGGATGGACCGGCTGGCGGACTATATCGACCGGCGGTTCGTCGATTTCAAGTCCCTGGTCGACGGCGGGATCATCGTGCAGCAGTCCCCGCTCAACAAAATCAAGGGGGCGCAGGATTTCAAGCTGGCGGAGGCCGCCCACCAGGGGAAAACCTACAAGATACGGCGCCAGCCCACCGAACGGGAGCTGTCGGACCTCCTGTTCGGGTGGTTCGTCGAACAGGGCGTGACGTCCAATTCGGTCCTCTACGTCAAGGACGGCTGCACGGTGGGAATCGGCACCGGGGAGCAGGACAGGGTAGGGGTGGCCGAGATCGCGGTGTACAAGGCGTACCAGAAGTATGCGGATTCCCTGTGCTTCGACAAGTTCGGGATGCCGTACAAGGACCTGGAGCTGGCGATCGAGAAGGGCGAGCGCCCCAAAGAGCAGAAGGAAGAAATAGATGAGCAGACCCGGCGGGACAACGCCGGCCTGAAGGGCGCGGCCATGGTGTCCGACGCTTTCTTTCCGTTCCGCGACGGGGTGGACGTTGGAATCCGGCAGGGAATTTCGGCCGTGGTGCAGCCGGGCGGTTCGATGAGAGACTGGGAAGTGATCGATGCCTGCAACGAAGCCGACGTCACGATGGTGCTGACCGGCCAGAGGGCGTTCAAGCAC
>LUZZ01000153.1 GCA_001603845.1 Syntrophobacterales bacterium Delta_01
GCGGTGTTGACCAGTTGCTGGAGCAGGCAGCACGTGTGGTAGAAGCTTTCGTTGACCGGAGACGTTGCGGGGTCGATTCCGTAGATCAGGACGGCCGGTTCGCCGGTCGCATAGAGCCGGGCCGCCTCGCGGACCGTGTTGTCCGAAAGACCGGTCTTTTCGGAGATTTCCTTCCAGGGCGTGGATTTGATCCCTTTCAGGACCTTCTTGAAGTTCTTGCCCACTTCACCTTCCTGCGGGGCTTCGGCAAGATTTTCTTCCACGATGGCCTTGATGAACCCCTTGACCAGCGCGTCTTCGGACCCGCCTTCGATGGGCAGGTACAGACCGGCCGTTTTCTTGAGCGGCACCGGGTCGGGATTCGCCACGATCAAAGTCGCGCCTTCACGGGCGGCCTTCCTGGCCTTCAGGGCGGCTATGGCATGCTTTTCTATGGTGTTGGAGCCCAGCACCAGGACGGATTTGGCATTGGCGATCCCGCCCAGCGGATTGCCGATCAACCCGTCTCCGAACCCCGCCTTGAGTCCATTATACACGGCCTGCTGCCACGGCCCGGCCACCGAGTCGATGTTGTTGGTGCCCAGGCCCGCCCTGGCCAGTTTCTGGGCCAGGTAGTATTCCTCGTTGGTCAGCATGTCGCCGCAGATGACCCCGATGGCGTCCGCGCCGCCGGAGTTTTTCTTCACGTCGCTAAAGCCCAGGGCGGCAAACTGGAGCGCATTGTCTATGGGCATGGGGTCCAGCTCGCCGTTCACGCGCACCGCGGCCCTGGTGATCCTTTCGGGCGAGTTGATGAAATCGAAATTGAAGCGGCCCTTCTTGCACAGAGCGCCGACGCTTGCCGGCGAGCTGAAGTCCCCGGTCACCCGGATGATCTTGTCGCCTATCTTCTGGTACGTGGCGCGGCACCCGCAGGCGCACTGGAGGCACACCGTGGAGGCGTCCTGGAGTTCCCAGGACCGGATCTCGCCGCGGCCCCCCCGGAAGCCGATGGCGTCCACCGGGCAGAAATCGGCGCAATGGCCGCAGTTTTCACACCCGGCCTCTTCCAGCGTTTGCCCGTACGCCGTCGAAATGCGCTGGTGGAAACCGCGTCCCGACTTGCCCCAGATGTCGGCCCCCTGGATGTCGTGGCAGGCCCGCACGCAGCGCCTGCACAGGATGCACTTGTTCATGTCGATGTACAGGTAAGGGCTGGGGTCCGAATCCACGGGAAGATCGGACGTCTCGCCCTTGTACTGCGCGGCGCTTATCCCGTACATGAACGCAAAATCCTGCAGCTCGCACTTGCCGGCGGCGTAGCAGGTCATGCAGTCGGTGGGGTGGTTGGACAGCAGAAGGTCGATGATCGTCTGCCGCGCCTGGAGCACCATCTCCGAATCGGTTTCGATGATCATTCCGTTTCGTACCGGATAGACACATGCAGCCACCAGGCTCGACCATCCTCCCCTCACTTCCTCCACCACACAGATGCGGCACGCCTCTTCGAGCGGCAGGTAGGGGTGATAGCACAGGGTCGGGATGAAAATTCCCGCCTGCTTTGCGGCTTGCAATATTGTGGAACCCTGTTCAGCTTCGACATCCAGGCCGTTAATCTTCAGTGTAACTTTCGCCATGGCAGCTCTTCCTTAAAAATCGTATGGTGTCCGGCGTCCCGCTCGGCTGGTCCCCTACTGGGTCCGCAGGCCGAGCCGCTCTCTCGTCTTTATCTTTTTCTGGTGCTCGACAAGCTCCTTGCATTTCCCGGCGCTACACAGCTTCTTTTCGAAATGCATCCTGAATTCATCTTCGAAATAGGTGATGGCGCTGTTCAGAGGCCGGATGCTGGTGACGGCGAAATCGCAGTTGGGCGTCTCCTCCATCACCTTGCACAGGACGCGAATCTGGGTGAGGTCCTCTTCGCTCCCGTTGCCCGTTGCGATCCGCTCGACGCATTCCAGCGCCCGTTTCATGCCGATCCGGCACGGAACGCATTTTCCGCAGGACAGTTGGTCCTCGAAATTGAGGAAATACCGGGCGACGTCCACCATGCACACGGTCTCGTCGATCGAGGCGATGAGCCCCGTGTGCTTGTCGAAATAGATGTCGCTACGGTACGAACGCTCGGAATTCAGGGACAGAAAGGGGAAAATGAGTTTCCCCCGCACCAGCGTTTCTTCGACGATCCTGGGAACGTCCTCCACCTTGAAGTCCACGTAGAAGAACTGTTTCTGAGGAAATCCCATGAGCGGGCCGTGCCGGCAGGTGCCGCCGCACCCCACTTTGAGGTTTCCCACCTTGATATCCAGTCCCCGGCATTCGAGCTCTTCCACCAGTGCCCGCCGCACGTCTTCACAGCCGCAGTCGCACTTGCCCGACGGCGCGCACAGGGTGACGCACTCCTTCTTGGCATGGGGATCGCAAAAGGCGGCTGCCCTGGGAGGAGTCTCGGGCTCCGTGAAGCAGCTCTTCCATTCCGAGAGCTTCTCTTCTAATGAAGCGCTCTTCTTTCCTTCCAGCTTCCGAGTCAAACTCTTTATTATTCCCATGTTGTCTTCCCCATCGGCTTGTGCTCGTGTCATCGATCCGCCGCGGTGCAGCCCGGAAACCCGCGGCGCCGGTCCCGGCAAACCTTTCCTCACGCGATCTGTATTGCATTGAACTTGCACGTGTCGAAGCAGATGCCGCAACGCTCGCACAGTTCCTCGTCAATGCAGTGGCATTCCTTCTTGACACCGATAATGGCGTGCGAAGGGCATTTCTTCCGGCACAGGCCGCATCCCCGGCACTTGTCCACATCGATTTCGAAGTGCAGGAGCGGCTTGCACACCTTGGCGGGGCAGCGCTTTTCGATCACGTGGGCGTCGTATTCGTGCCTGAAATACTTGAGCGTGCTTAGAACGGGGTTCGGAGCGCTTTTCCCCAAACCGCACAGGGCGGCTTCCTGGATGGTCTTGGCAAGCTCTTCCAGCCGGTCGATATCTGCGGGCTCGCCCTGGCCGTTGCAAATCTTGGTGACGATCTCGTGCATCCGTTTGACGCCCATCCTGCAGGGAACGCACTTCCCGCACGACTCCTCGCACAAAAAATTGAGGAAATAGCGCGCCACGTCCACCATGCAGGTGTCCTCATCCATTACGATCATGCCGCCCGAGCCCATCATGGACCCCGCCCCCTTGAGGCGCTCGTAGTCGATGGGCAGGTCGACCAGCGACTCCGGGATGCACCCGCCCGAAGGCCCTCCGGTCTGGATGGCCTTGAACTTCTTGCCCCCCGGAATGCCTCCGCCGATATCGAAAATGATCTTTTTAACCGGGGTGCCCATCGAGACTTCCACCAACCCGCAGTTGTTGATTTTGCCCACCAGCGAAAAAATCTTGGTCCCCTTGCTGCGTTCGGTCCCGATGGCGGAATACCATTCGGCGCCCCGGTTGATGATCAGCGGGACGTTGGCGTAGGTTTCCACGTTGTTGAGGTTGCTGGGCTTGTTCCACAGGCCCCGGTCCACGGTGTGGATGTGTTTGCCCCTGGGCTCCCCGATTTTTCCTTCAAGAGATGCCATGAGGGCCGTCGATTCCCCGCAGATAAAGGCCCCCGCGCCCCGGTTTACGAAGATGTTCAGGTTAAACCCGGTGCCCAGGATATTCTGCCCCAGCAGGCCGTACTGCCGGGCCTGTTCCAGCGCCCAGTTGGTGTTCTTTACGGCCAGGGGGTATTCGTAGCGGCAGTAGATATAGCCTTCGGCGGCGCCGATGGCGTAGGCGGCGATGATCATCCCCTCGATGACCTGGTGCGGATTGCCTTCCATAACCGAGCGGTCCATGTAGGCGCCGGGGTCTCCCTCGTCCGCGTTGCAAATCACGTACTTGGCGTCCCCCTTGGCCCTGCGGCACGACTCCCACTTGACGCCGGCCGGGAACCCGCCGCCCCCGCGCCCGCGAAGGCCGGAGAGCTTGACCTGTTCGATCACTTCCTCGGGCTTCATTTCCGAGAGGACCTTGGCCAGGGCCGCATATCCGCCGCGGCTGATGTAATCGGTGACATCGGTCACGAAGTTGGCCCCGGTATCGCCGAACACCAGCCTTTCCTGGCCGGCGAAAAACGGAATTTCCCGCTCGTGGACGATGCGTTGGCCCGTTTCCGGGTTCACGTACAGGAGGTCTTCTATGACTTCGCCGTTCAGGACGGTTTTTTCGACGATCTCGTCCGCCCGGTCGGCGCTCACACGCGCGTAGAAAATGTTGTCGGGCTCGACGACCGCGATGGGCCCCTGGGCGCAAAACCCGTTGCACCCGGTGGCCTTCACCATGTACTCGTCGCCGGGGACCCTTCTGGCCAGGCTCTCCCTGAGAGCATCGACCACCTTTTCACCCCCCTGGGAGTGGCACGCGGTTCCCGAACACACCCGGATCCACTTTTTCAGGCGTTTCTGCCTCTCGATCGAAACCTTGCGCAGCTTTTCCAGATCCAGAACGTTATTGAGCCGTTCCATAGTCTCCGCCTAATCCTTTTTCTCATTTTTAAGCTCATTGACGAGCGTGCTGACCTTGCCCGGGCTCATCTCGGCATGAGTTTTCCCGTCCACCACCACCACGGGAGCCGAAGCGCACGCGCCCACGCAGTTGACCGTCTCCAGGGTGAGGGCCAGATCTTCGGTGGTCTCGCCGGGACTGAGGTTCAGCGTTTGTTTCAAGCGGTCCAGGATCTTGGGAGTGCCTTTCACGTGGCAGGCGGTGCCGGTGCAGACGTGGATGATACTTCTTCCGCGGGGAGTGAGACTGAACACTTTGAAAAAGGTGGCAACGCTGTAGACGTGGCTTTCCGGCATTCCGAGCCGCTCGGACACTCTTTCGACACTCTCTTTGGGCAGGTAGTGGTACTTGTGATTGATATCCAGCATTATCTGCAAAAGAGAAGCGGGCTTGGGTCCCCAATGGTCAATGATTGAATCGATTTCCTGAAGATTGTGCTCCATCTGCCTACCTCCGAACACACCGTTTACCGTCCCGCACCCATGCGGGACAAAACAGAATCCCGCCACGCAATGCGCGTGGTTTATCGGTTGACGTAAATGGAAAAGACGGTCCCCTTTCCAGGCCGGCTGCGGACCTCGACCTTGCCGCCGTGCGCCTTGACGATCCGCTGGACGATGGAAAGCCCGAGCCCGGTGCCCGTCTGCGTCCTGACCTCTTGGGCCTTGCCCCTGTAGAACTGGTCGAATACGAAGGGGATTTCCTTTTCCTCTATCCCGATGCCCGTGTCCTCCACCTCCAGGACCGCCCAATCCTTTTTCTCATGCGCCCGGATGGTGATGGAGCCGCCCTCGCGGTTGTACTTGATGGCGTTGGCGATGAGGTTGTTGAGCAGTTCCCGAAAGGTGAAAGGATCGACCTGCACGTCCGGGAACCCGGGGGGAATTTCCACGGTACACCGGATGTTCTTTTCCCCTGCCGCCAACTCGAACCCATCGACGGCATCCTTCACACAGCGCGACAGCGACACTCTCTGCAGGCGGCTCAGTATTTCCCCGGATTGGATGCGGCTCATGTCGAGCCAGTCGTTGATGAGATTGAGAAGCCCGTCGAGCCTGTGCTGAATCCGCCCCAGCATGTCGCACTGGGTTTCGTTCAACTCCCCGCCCATGCCACCCAGCAGCACTTCGGCATACTGCGAAATGGCCGACAGGGGCGACCGCAACTGGTGGGTGACCATGGTGACGAAGTTGCGCTCCATGGCCGCTTTTTCTTCGCGAAGCGCCGTGGATTCCACTTCCAGGCGGCGTTTCTGGAGACCCCGCTCGACGACTATGAGAAGCTCGTCGGGAGTGAAGGGTTTCGGCAGGTAGTCGTACGCGCCTTCCTTCATTACCTCGACGGCACTCTCGATAGTGGCGTAGCCCGTGATGATTATGGCGACGATCGACGGATCGAAATCCCGCACTCTGCGCGCCACTTCCACACCGTCCATGCCCGGCATCTTGAGATCCACCAGGACAAGATCGACGGGATTGCGCATCAGGTACTCGATGCCTTCCCTGCCGCCGGCGGCCAGGGCGACCGTTATCCCCTTCGCCTCCAGGACCCGGCGGCATGAAATCCGTGCGATCTCCTCGTCATCGATTACAAGAACCCTTCTAAACTCCACACCTGCCCTTTTCAGGGGAAAACCCCTTCAGCACTCGAAGGAATGGGAACGGGAAAGTTTAACGAGGTTTCCTTATCAAGGAGGCGACTTTACCCAGGAGCGCGTTGGGCTTGAGCGGCTTGTCCATGTAGTCGTCGGGCTGCGACAGGTTGCCCATGTCCTCCGGGTCGTCGAACATGAACCGGGAACCGGTGTCGGACTTGACGCTCGAAACCATAAGTACGGGGGTGGTCTTGAACTCTTCAAACTCCGGAGCGGTCCTGAGAGTGCTCAGAAAGCTGAAGCCCTCAAACATGGTCTCCATCATTATATCCAGCACCACCACGTCGGGCTGCGCGGTCTTCACCGCATCCAGCCCGACCTTTGCATCCATGGCCACGGCCACTTCGTATCCGCCAGATTTCAGAATCATTTCAGTAGTTTTGGTAAAATCGGCATCATCATCGACAATGAGGACTTTTCCCTTGGAATTCATCATACCTCCAGACGAATGGATAAAGGGACTTGAGAAAGGCCCACGTCAACAATAGAAAAGAGATTGCGTGAAAAGAAGCGAAACAGGGAGTTTGATTGGAACCGGTCCGCGAGCAGGAGGATCTGCTTTGGGTAACCGCAACAGCTAAAGATCAGTAGAGATTTCTATAGGATGCGAGTTATCGGCTGTTTTCGCGCGTTAAATGTAACGGAATAACTTTTTGATGTCAATACCGAGCGCTCGGACCGGACGGGATCCGTCCACACCTCCGGCAGAGTCCAACAGATTGTAATTCCATACTTTTTTCGTCAGGACCCCGCGGTCGGCCAGGCATGGAGCCGCCCGGCGGCGAAAAAATATTGTTTTTTACCCGCCGCCGGATGATAGAATTCCACAATCCTGAGCAATCGCGATCCGAACAGGCCCCGTTGCGAACGGGGCGCTCCTTCCCGGGACTGCGGCGGATGCCGCTCTCACATTACGGATTAGAGGCATGTGGTTCAAGAGACTTTCCTGGTATCAGCGACTGGGCACCAGGATCAGCATCCTGACCGGAATCCTGGTCATTCTGTTTATCAGCATCTACACCCTGATCTCCATCCATAATCAGCGCAATCGCATGATCGACGAAGTGATCCGGAACGTCAGCATGCTGGGCGAAACCGTCAAGTTGAGTTCGCGCGAAGACATGCTCCAGTACTCGCCGGAAAGGCTCCACCACCTGGTGGACACCATCGGCAACCAGCACGCCATCCAGAAAGTGCGTATCTTCAACTCCCTGGGGGCGATCATCTATTCCTCGGAAAAGCCGGAGATGGGACGCAACGTGGACAAGCTCTCGGAGCAGTGCTACAAGTGCCACGCCGCCGAAAAACCCCTGGAGCGGCTGGACACCCCGGAACGGGCCAGGATTTTCACCTCGCCCCGCGGCGACCGCGTCCTGGGAATGATCACGCCCATCTACAACGAACCCGACTGCTGGAACGCCCGTTGCCACACCCACGACCCCGAACAGAAAGTGCTGGGGGTGCTGGATATCGACGTATCCCTGAGGCCCATGGACGAACGGCTGCGCACGGCGGAACTCAAACTGGTGGCGATCGGCGTGTTTTCGGTCTTCCTGGTGGCGCTGGTCATCAAGTTTCTCATGGGCCGCGTCCTCAACCAGCCTCTCAACGAGCTGGTGGAAGGGACGTTCCGGGTGGCCCATGAGGACCTGGACTTCAAAATACCGGTCCACACCGACGACGAACTGGGCCACCTGGCCCTGTCTTTCAACAACATGACCCAGGAACTCAAAAAGGCAAAACTCTCGCTCCAGCAGTGGGGCAGCCGGCTGGAACAGATGGTGGACGAAAGGACGCGCGACTTGCGGGACGCGCAGGAACAGCTCATCCGAAGCGCCAAGCTCGCCTCGCTCGGGAAGCTTTCCGCCGGCGTGGCGCACGAAATCAACAACCCCCTGACCGGCATCCTCACCTTCAGCCAGCTCCTCATGGAGCAGTTTCCCCCGGACAGCAGCGAGTACCACGACCTCCAGGTCATCCGCCAGGAAACCATCCGGTGCCGCAACATCGTGCGGGGGCTTCTGGAATTCGCGAGGCAAAGCGTGCCGGCAAAAAGCCCCGTGCGCATCCCCGGCCTCCTGGACGAAGTGCTCCGCATGGTGTCCAACCAGGAATCGTTCCAGAACATCCGGATCGAGACCCGGCTGGACCCGGATGTCCCGGAAGTCATGGCCGACCGCGACCAGTTGAAACAGGTCTTTTTCAACGTGATCCTCAACGCCTCGGACGCCATGCCCGACGGCGGGCGCCTCATAATCGAAACGAGCCGCAACCCCGAGCGTTCGACCGTCAGCATCCGGTTTTCGGACACGGGTTCGGGCATCGACCCGGAACACCTCGACAAGCTCTTCGACCCCTTCTTCACCACCAAGCAGATGGGCACCGGGCTGGGACTCGCGGTTTCCTACGGAATCGTCAAGGCGCACCGGGGAAGCATCGAGGTGGAAAGCACCCCCGGCAAGGGGACCGTGCTGACCATTACCCTGCCCTGCGAGAAGGAGCCGGCCGCCGCGGAAGAGCCGGCGCAAGCGGCGACAAGCTAGAAACCGGCGCGGCCGATTTTCGGAAAAATCACGCCGGGAAACGACCTGATTTTCGCTTGGACGGGTTATAATACCCAAAAGGGAAAAGCTCTTGATTCAGGTGTGAATACCGATTAAAAATGCACACTGTCTGATTTGTGCACAATTCACTGAACTCAGGGACTGCATCGGATTTATGGCTGTGATGGAATCGACGCGCGCAGGTGATTCCCCTTCCCATTCATGTTCCGATCCCTTCGCTTGTTTCACACTCAATTTCGACCAGGATGTAAGCAATGGCAAAGATTACCGTAGATGGCAAGACCATCGAAGCCGTGGAAGGAAAAAGCCTTCTCCAGACGTGTCTTGAGAACGACATCTATATCCCGAACCTTTGTTTCCTGAAGGATATGGAAGAGCCTACCGGGGCCTGCCGACTCTGTCTCGTCGAGATAGAGGGCCGCGACAAGATGGTGCCTTCGTGCAAGACCAAAGTGGCCGAAGGAATGGTGGTCCGCACGGACGGGCCCAAGGTGCGCGAGGCCCAGACGGTTATTTTCAAGCTCCTTTTTTCTTCCCACAACATGACCTGCAAGAATTGCCTTTCCAAGGCCCATTGCGAGTTGCAGAAAATCGGCAAAACACTGGGGCTCAGGTTGAAAAAATCGATGAGCGCCAACGGGGAGGCCGACGCGGACACCAATATGCGCCATCCGTGTTTCGACCTCAACACCTCCAAGTGTATTTTGTGCCGCAAATGCATCTATGTGTGCGCCCAAAAGCACGGCAAGCCGATGCTCTCCATCGTCAGAGGGGGGCGCAACGGCAACTCCACGGCCGGCATCGCATGCGAATATCCGCCCAGGGTGGACTGCTACCAGTGCCGGGCCTGCGTGGACGTATGCCCGGTAAACGCCATCGCCCTGCCCACGCTGGTAAGCGGGGCCTGATCCCGGCGCGCCCGGGAAACCGCCGCTCCCGGGTTTGGTGTGGAATGGCCGCGGCGGGGACGACTGTTCATTGAAACGGGCCGTGCCCGTGGATGCGGTTGTCCGGAAATTTTCCTGCGCGACCCCGCGGCGCTTCGCCGCCGCCGGGGATTGGTGTTTCCAGGCGAAGAGCCTCGTTTCCCCTGTGTTTTCCCTGCCGGGTTCCGGCATTTCCTTCTCGTTGGCAATGTGCAGAAAGTCCTCTTCTCATTCTCATGCTCCCGCATGAGAATGCATCCCTGAAAAATCCCGGTCGTCTCAGGCTTATTCGTGAATCAATGGTGTAGGGTGGGGAGCACGGCGCCAGGGGCTGCTGCCCAAAACCAAAATTTCAGTAGGAAGTTGCCAAAAGCACGGACCACTCCCCTCCCTTGGCGGGAAGGGTAGCAATGCTGTTGACTTTAGGGGCGACATTCCATGAACTCCCCTCACCAATGCCGTTGACTTTAGGAGCGGCCCTCCATGAACTCCCCTCCCTTGGCGGGAGGGGCAGGGGGAGGGGG
>LUZZ01000154.1 GCA_001603845.1 Syntrophobacterales bacterium Delta_01
CCTCCCGCCAAGGGAGGGGAGTTCATGGAGCTTCGTCCCTAAAGTCAACAGCATTGCCCTCCGGGATTCGGCCGCACGCGGGCTACACCGCGGTATCCAGAAACGCCTCGTCCCAGTCTTTCCAGACCGGATCGTAGCCCTTTTGCCGTATCACTTCCGCCACCGCTTCCGGGCTGCGGTGGTCGGCGATTTCGAACTGCGCCTCGGCGACGCTGCCCTGGTTTCCCATCGTGTAGCCCCCCGGATCGGTGCGCGACCCGGCGCTTATGGACGTGATGCCCAGCGGGATCAGGTTGTCCCGCAGGGCCGCCGGTTCGCGGGTGGAAAGCGTGAACCCCACGTCCGGCAAAAAGAGCCGCAGGGCCGTCAGCAGTTGCACGAATTCGAGGTCTGAGACCGGGTGTTGGGGCTGGAAACCTCCGGCGGCCGGCCGGAGCCTCGGAAACGAGATCGAGACCTGCGACTGCCAGTATTTGCGCATCAGGTACCGGCTGTGAAGCGCCATGCAGAATGCTTCCACCCGCCAGTTCGCAAGGCCGAGAAGCGCTCCCAGGCCCAAGCGCCGGAACCCCGCTTCGCCACCCCGGTCGGGGGTTTCGAGCCTCCAGCGGAAATTTCGCTTCCTCCCCCCCAGGTGGACCGTGGGGTAAAATTCCTCGTTGTAGGTTTCCTGGAACACGGTGAGCCCGTCCACGCCGTGGGCGATGAGGCACCGGTAGTCCTCCGTGCTCATGGGGTACACTTCCACCGAAAGCGAGGAAAAAAGCGGCCGGAGCCTGTCCGCTATTTCGGAAAAATACTGGAGCGAGCTCACCTTGGGCGCTTCGCCGGAAACCAGCAGCAGGTGCCGGAACCCCATGTTTCTTATGAATTCGCCCTCCACCACGGCCTGTTCGGGAGTCAGCGTGAGCCGGGAAACCGGGTTATGCACGTTGAAACCGCAGTAGGCGCAGGAATTGGTGCACACGTTGGAAACATAGAGCGGCGCAAAGAGCGAAACGGTGTTGCCGAAGCGCTGCCGGGTCAGAAGATGGGATCGCCGCGCCGTTTCTTCCAGGTACGGTTCGGCGGCCGGGGAAAGCAGGCTGATCAGGTGGTCGAAATCGAGCGTGCGCGCGGCCAGGGCCGCTTCCACTTCGGCGGAGGTCCGGCCTTGGATCTCTTTTTCGATCTCCTGCCATTTGAACGGTTTCAGTTCGTCGTAAAAGCTCATCGCAATACCTCGGGAAGGTGTTCACCACGGAGCGCACAGAGGCCACAGAGCAACAATAAGCTGAAAAATATCCATTCTCCGTGTTCTCTGTGCTCTCCGTGGTGAATTTTGCTCATTGCATCATCGGGCCGATTATCTCAAAAACCCGGTCAGCGGACTGGACGCCTCCGCCGTTTTGATCGTTCGCCCGAGGCCGGAACGGAACGCCTCCCGGCCCGCTTCGACCCCCTTTTTGAACGCCGCGGCCATGGCTTCGGGGTCTCCGGCAACCGCGATGGCCGTGTTGATCAGCACCGCGTCGGCTCCCATCTCCAGCGCTTCGGCGGCGTGGGAAGGAGCCCCCAGCCCGGCGTCCACCACCACCGGCACGCCCGCCCTCTCGATAATCATTTCGATGGCGTCCCGCGTCCTGATGCCGCGGTTGGACCCTATGGGAGACCCCAGCGGCATCACCGTGGCCACGCCGATGTCTTCCAGCCGTTTTGCCAGGATGGGGTCCGCGTGGATGTAGGGCATCACCACGAAACCGTCCTTGATCAGTATTTCCGCCGCCTTGAGCGTTTCCACCGGGTCGGGCAGCAGGTACTGAGGGTCGGGCGTCACTTCCAGCTTGATCCAGGGCTCGCAGCCCGCGGCCCGCGCAAGCCTTGCCAGGCGCACCGCTTCGGCCGCGTCCCTGGCCCCCGAGGTGTTGGGCAGGAGCAGGTAGCGGCTGGTGTCGATGGCGCTCAAAATGTTGTCCTGCGGGTTTTGAAGTTCGACCCGCCGGAGGGCCACCGTGACAATCTCCGCACCGGAAGCCTCGATTGCTTTTTTCATCACCGCCGAAGAGGGGAATTTGCCGGTCCCCATGAGCAGCCGCGATCTAAAAGCGCGTCCCGCTATGATCAGTTCGTCCATTTCTTATGCCGCCTTTCAGTTCAGGTTGGAGCGCCCGCGGACCGGCACACGGCGCATCGCCGGTCGGTTCTCAGGCTCACTTCCCGAAACGACATCTCCATCGCCTCCCAGGTGAGAAGCCTTCCCACCAGGAGGCCGCCCGTTCCGAGAAGATACTTGATGGTTTCGGTCGCCTGGATGGCCCCCATGGCCCCGGCGACGGGCCCCAGCACGCCCGCCCGGTCCGCGGTCTCGTACGTCCCGGCCGGCGGCACGTCTTCGAAAACGCACCGATAGCACGGGCACTTTCCGGGCACCACGGTCATCGTCTGGGCAAACGTCCCCAGGACCCCGGCGTGCGAGAACGCTTTCCCGAGCCGGACACAGGTGTCGTTTATCAGGAACTTGGATTCGAAATTGTCGGTAGCTTCGATTATGAAATCGTACGGTTCGATGATCGCCGCCGCGTTTTCGGCGTCGAGCGCCGTCTTGTGCGGGTTCAGGCGCACATCGGGGTTCAACCGGGTGATGGAATCGACGGCCGAATCCACCTTGTGGCGGCCGACGTCCCCGCGCCCGTGCAGAATCTGGCGCTGGAGGTTCGAAAAATCCACGGTGTCGCAGTCCGCCAGGCCGATTTCGCCCACTCCGGCGGCGGCCAGGTAGAGCAGCGCCGGGCTTCCCAGGCCGCCGAGCCCCGCCACCAGGACGCGGCTTTGCAGGAGCTTCGCCTGGCCGGCCTCCCCCACTTCGGGCAGCAGGATATTGCGGCTGTAGACCTTTTTTTCGCTTTCGGTAAGGTTTCGAATTTCGCCGGCCATAAAAAAAACCGTTTCCCCAGCGGAGAAACGGCGGAATGAACAACTCTTCTTTTATCCGAGCCATTTCCCTACGCTGGTATTATCCAGATCAGGTGCTTAGGGTCTTATCTCAGCCCGGTTTTCGGGCACCCCTAACGGCTATTTTCACTAATATTAGCTTCAGACCGGTTGCTTGTCAAAGACATTGTTTGCGGCACACGGCACAACATTTTTTCCTGCGATTTCTCCGCATCGCCCCCCCTTCCAGCCGCCGGCACCCCGGCTTTCGGAGCAATCTCCAAAGTAAAAACGCCCCCCGGCAAGTTCGTAGGCAACTGAATCCATTGAAAATCGCAATCCGATCCAAGAATACGGACCTCTCCCGGCCGCTGCGGCCATATAAATTTCGGCAAGTCAATATATCGCATTCATTTCCAAAAACATTTGAATTTCAAAGGTATCGGCAAAATATGTCGAGTCGATTGAATTAACCCGGGAAGCGATGTAGAATCGCGGTCATGTAAGTAGCCGTAGGATGGGTGGAGCGAAGCGCAACCCATCGATTTCCATGCCCGACCATTGATCCGGATGTGAAATGACAAACTACCGCCGCAACCGCATACCGGGTGCGACATATTTCTTCACGGTAACAATTGCCCAAAGGCATCTCAACCTATTGGTCAGACATATTCAAGTTCTGAAAGCCGCATTTCTAGATGAACATGAACGCGCCCCTTTTGTAAACGTCGCCCTCGTTATTCTTCCGGATCACCTGCACGCAATATGGCGACTGCCCAAAGACGATTCGGACTATTCGCAGCGATGGAGGCGAATCAAAGCCGGCTTTTCACGCGCGCTGCCTTTGCGAGAACGTGAACGTATTACTTCGAGCCATAAAATGAAAGGCGAACGAGGGGTCTGGCAACGCAGATTTTGGGAACATACCATCCGGGACGAAGACGATTTGAAAAACCATCTGGACTATATCCATTATAACCCTGTCAAACACGGGTTGGTTCCCAGGGTGTCGGATTGGCCGCATTCCACGTTCCATCATTACGTGCAACGCGGTGTGTATACGGTGGATTGGGGCGATTTCAAGGCCGGATTGGATGCCGATTTCGGGGAATGATCTGAACCGGTAGTCAAAAGCGATGGGTTTCGTCCCATAAAGCGCGGGACTTCACCCATCCTACGGGCTACGCGCTACATGGCCGCCGGAACGCTGGATCGGGATTGGGGGGCAGACGTCCAAATCCAAGACGAGTATAGTTTTGGCGAGAGGTGATGCGTGAGTGTTGGGGTTCACTTTCGCTTACCCCAACCTACCGCGCTAATAAACCGAAGGGCTGAGAGGCCGGAAAGGAGATCATAAGTGGTGACCTATCGAGCTGTTTCAAACTCTCAGATTGAAAGTGAGTCGAAGTGTGGTTACAGACCGCCTACGATTGAATCTGGAATCACAGTCCTCCCTTTTTCAGAGCTGGGAGATCGCGAATTTGAGATCTTGACATATCTGTTGCTCAAGAATGAAATCCAAGCAGGTGAGCATTCCCAATTTACGGATATTTCACTCATGCAAGCTGTTGGTGAGCGCGGGCGTGACTGTGTTCTCTACAACAATCAATCTGTCGTGGGCCTCGTCCAGTGCAAAAAGTATACAGGCAGACTTTCGAGACCTCTGCTCCTAAAGGAGATCATAAAGTTCCTTCTTTTTGCCAAACTGGACCAATCTATTTTGCCAAATCCAGACAACTTCGAATATAAACTTTACATTTCAAATGACTTAACCGAGCCGGCTGTTGCGCTGATCTATTCATACCCGCTAGAACTGAAAAAAGAAATTAAAAACGAAAATATATCAAAGTACGTTGCGGAGGTAGTAAACGAATACGAGTCGTTTGCAGCCTATCGCCACAAGCCGCCCGTTGCGCATGTGATTGCCCTGTTACAACGCATCAGAGTGTCTTCAAGCAATGCCACGGAATTGACCAGCAGGGTGCATCGCTACCAAGACATCCTCACAAGCTTTTTTCGAGTACAAACCGTCATTTCATTGGAAGGCGCAGACAACTTGATCAGAACCGCGTTTGAGGACTACGGTCTACGTTTCGTGACCGATGATGATTTAACCCGGATTATTCATCATAGTGCTTGAAAAAAGGAACGGACATCATGTAACGTGTTGACTTAT